>DAIAZB010000738.1 GCA_027443745.1 Thiomonas sp.
ACTCCATGCGTATCGACATGCGCGGGCGCGATCTGCAACTCGACGAATCGCTCGGCTTGAACTGCGCCTGGTACGCCGACATCCTGCTGACACTGACGGCACCCGTCGCGCCAGACCAGTTGCCGAACGGCGAAGGCGCACAAGCAAGGGCCAACACAAACTTGGGAACCGACGCGATCTGATTCCACCCGGCCGCAGCGCCAGGCTCGGTCCGAGGTCAGGCTCAGCTCATGCGGGGCGCCGCCGCATCACGCCGACTGCTGCGTGCGGCTGTCAAGCTCGATGAGCAGCGCCAACATGGCCTCGGTCAGAGGCATGGCGATGCCGGCTCGTCGGGCCAGTTCCACCGGGGCGCCGAGCAAGGGCTGAACTTCCAGCGGCCGGCTGCGCTCCAGGTCTTGCAGGGTGGAGGGCTTGACTGGGCCGATGCCACGGCCGATGGCGATGCGCTGATCTGCGTCCACCTGCGGGTCGCAGCCATAGGCTCGGGTGAGCGCAATCAACTCGTGCATGACGCCACGCACCAGGTCGAGCAGGCCTGGGTTGGCGCAAATCTGGTCCATGCGCGCGCGGGTGAGGGCGGCCACCGGGTTGAACGAGGCATTGCCGATGAGCTTCATCCAGATGGCGTCGCGAATGCGCGTGGTGGGCTTGGGGTCGCACCCGGCTTCGCGCAGCACGGCGGCGAGCGCCTCCACGCGTGGGCTCAAACCGGCCGTCTCCTGCGCCGGGTGAGCCGGCTCGCCGATGACGTAACGGTACTGGCCGTTGGCCTCGATGACACCCGGCGCCGTGACCTCGGACGCGCTGTGCACCACGCAGCCGACAATGTGCCCGGGGTCGAGTGCAGCGGCCATACTGCCATCCGGGTCGAGGCAGGCGATGCGAGCCGCGGCGTGATCGGCCTGCAGGGCCCAAGGGCTGCTGTCGCCGTGGAAATACCACCAGGGCAAGCCGTTGATTGCCGGCAGTACGACCGTGTCCTGCTGCAGCATGCTGCCCAGGCGCGGCAGCAACGGCGCAATCTGGTGGGCCTTCATGCCCAGGACGATCAGGTCTTGCGGGCCGAAGTCTTCGGGTCGGTCACTGGCCTGCACCTGCACCGTCTCATCCCCTGCCGGGTCCTGCAAGCGCAGACCGCACGCGCGGATGGCCTGCAAATGCGCACCACGTGCCACCACACCCACCGCATGCCCGGCCCGCGCCAGCTTCACCGCAAGGCAGCCGCCCACCGCTCCCGCTCCCACCACCACGACACGCATTGCCATCCTCCGAATCACAACGTCCAGCGTTCCGTCCCAGCCTGCCGGCGTCTGTTCCGGTGCCGGGACGGTTGCGCCCTTGGACTGCATGGTAGGGGTCGCCGCGCCGGTTTGCCGGCCCCATCCCTGCGGCAGCCGCGACGCGCTGCGGCGCCGGTCCGGACGCAAATTTTTGCGATCTCGTCCCGCTGCCTTCAGAAAAATTGCTTCGCTGGCCCTAAGCTTTGGCCCATGAAAATCAGGTGGGCAACATGAACCCCATTCCCCTCCTCAGTCGCGTGGTCTTCAGCCGCTACTTCACCAGCGGCCTGGTCTCGGCCACGGGCGTTCTGGCGCTGGGTTTGCTGGGCTTTGCCGCGGGCGGGATGCAGATGGCGGTGCTGCTGTCCACCGGGGCTCTCACCATCTGTTTTGCCGACAACCCGGCACCCATGCGGGTCAAGGCTTTCGAGTTGCTGTTTTCCACCTTCGGCAGCGCCTTGTGCTTCTTGTTGGTGTGGGCCAGCGTTGGCTATCCCTGGATCGAGTTGTTGCTGGTGCCGCTGCTGGGTTTCGGCGCAGGACTGGTGAGCCTGTGGGGCAAGCGAGCGCTGGCGTTGAGCTTCAGCCTGCTGTTCATCACCATCATCACCCTCGGGCTGCCTCCCGCACCCAATCTGCACGCCTTGTTGCAGGGCGTGGCATTGTTCGTGCTGGGCGGCTTGCTGTTCACCGCTTATGCGCTGGCGCTCGGCCGCATCTTGCAAAGCCGCACCAAGCAGCAGGCGCTGGCGGAAGTGCTCGACGCACTGGCCGCCTACATGCGCTGGCAAAGCCAGTTCTACGCCTGTCAGATGGCCGAGGATCAAGCCTATGGCCGCGCCGCCGTGCTGCAAGGCGCGGTGAACGACGCCCTGCAATCGGCGCGCGATCTGGTGCTGCGTGAAGGCAGCAAGCCGAGCGATGCGCTCTGGACCCGCATGTTGCTGGAGTCTCTGGATCTGTTCGAGGCACAACTCGCAGCGCAGACCGACTCCGCCCTGCTGCGCAGCCAGTTCCAGGGCACCGAGGTGCTCGACACGCTGCAAGCCGGCACGCTGCAAACGGCCGACGCCCTTTCCGCCCTGGCCCTGGCCATGCTGCATAGCCGTCGCAACGAACCTCGGCCGCTGGACGCCAACCGCTGGGCACGGTCGGAGCAGCAAGCGTCGGCACTGGCGGGCAGCAGCACGGCCGAACTGGCGCATGCGCGTGCTGCGCTGGCCTCGCAGCTCAACACCCAGCGCGAGATCGACGCCCTGGTCGCGACGCTTCAAACCACGTACGCGGCACGCGACGGCGGCGCGCTCCCGCCTCTGCCTGACCTGCGCCCCTTCGTCAGCGTCTGGCGCTACGACCCGCGCCAGATCCGCGCCCATTTGCGCTGGGGTTCTCCCATTTTTCGTCACGCCATGCGCATGGGGCTGGCGCTGCTGTGCGGACTGATGGTGGCGCGCAGCCTGTTCGTGCATCAGACGCACGATTACTGGATCCTGCTGACCATCGCCGTCATCCTTCGACCCAATTACGGAGTCACCCGCCAGCGCCTCAAGGACCGGCTGCTGGGCACGCTGCTGGGCTGCCTGTTCACCGCCCTGCTGCTCGATCTGCACCTGGGGCTGACCGCCCTGCTCGCCGCACTCTTCCTGGCGCTGACCTTCGCCCGCACCTTCGTCACCACCAACTACCGCTTCACCGCCATGTCGGCCAGCGTGCTGTCGCTGCTGCTGGCGCGGCTGCTGGAAGGCGATGTCCGCTTCCTCGTGGACCAGCGCCTGATCGACACCTTCATCGGCGCCACCCTCGCCTGGGGCTTCAGCTATGTGCTGCCACGCTGGGAGTACCAGGATGTGCCGCGCCTGCTCTCCAGCCTGATGCAGGCGCAGCGCGACTACGCCCTGGCGGTGCTCGAAGCGCAGCAGCAGGATGAAAACGCCTTTCGCATCGCCCGCAAGCGCCTGTTCGATGCCCTGGCTTCCATGACCGGGCTGTACAGCCGCATGCTGGAAGAGCCCGTCGCCAAGCGCCGAGCCCTGCGCGAACTGGCGCGGCTCATCACCCACAGCTACCTGCTCGCGGCTCACCTGGCATCCATGCGCGTGCTGCGCGCACGTCGCGCCCGGCGACTGAGTCCGGAAGCGATCGAGGCCCTGATGGCGCCAACCCGCACCTGGGTGCTGAAGCAACTCGGTTTGAAGACTGGGCCAACCCCTATGGCGATGCCCGCGCCCCTGCAGCGCAACCCTGAGCCCGGCTTCCCCGCGCCCGAATCGGGCATGACGCCCGACCCGCTGCTGCGTCGCCTCAGCCTGATCAGTCTTGAAGCCACGCTGGTGGGGCAAATCGACCAACGCGTCGCGCGCGATCTGCATTTCCCCGGCGAGGCCGGGAATTCGGATTGACATCTGCTCACACGCAGCCTGGGCGCTAGGCTGCGTGGTCTGTCGTCTTGCACGCCTGTCCGCGTACTCCTCGACTCCATGTCCATTCTCCCTGCCCATTGTTTCCACGCGCTTCCGCCGCCTGCGTTTGAAACCCTGTGACGCAGGCCCATCAAGTGGCCCCCATTGACCCTTTGCCGCCGCCGCAGGGCACCTGCGGGCCGGCTGCCTCAAGTTCCATGTCCACCCCGACGCTCGCCCCGACCACGCCACACACCCCCGCATTGCCCCGCCTGTTCCTGCCCCTCATGGCCGTGGCCTGCGGCGTGGCGGTGGCCAACATCT
>DAIAZB010000739.1 GCA_027443745.1 Thiomonas sp.
ATCACCACGCAGCGCGTCTGGGTGGAATTGCGCGATCGCGCCCGCGCCGCGGGCCTGCCCACGGCCGTGCACCCGCACATGCTGAGGCATTCCTTCGCCTCGCATTTGCTACAGTCCAGCGGCGATTTGCGCGGGGTGCAGGAGTTGCTGGGCCATGCGAGCATCGCCAGCACCCAGATCTACACCCGGCTCGACTTCCAGCATCTGGCCAAGGTCTACGACGCCGCCCATCCCCGCGCGAAAAAGCGCTGATTCCCAAGCCATCACCCCGGGCTGGCACAACCTGGCTCGTCACGGAACCCGTCATGAAAGTCATCCGCTTGCACGAAGGCAAGGAACGCGCCCTGCTGCGCCGCCATCCCTGGGTGTTCGCCGGCGCCATCGCGCGCGGCGGCGGCGACCGTGGCGAGACGGTGCGGGTGGACGCGTCCGACGGCCGGGTGCTGGGCTGGGCGGCGTTCAGCCCAAACTCGCAGATTCGCCTGCGCATGTGGAGCTTCGACGCTGAGCAGCGCATCGACCGCGACTTCTTCCGCGGGCGGCTGCAGGCCGCCATCGCCCGCCGCACCCGCCTGGGCCTGGACATGCAGGCGGTGCGCCTAGTGCATGGCGAGTCCGACGGCCTGCCCGGCTGCATCGTCGACCGCTATGGCGACATCGTCGTGATGCAGGCGCTGGCTGCCGGGATCGAGCGCATCAAACCCATGCTGGCGGAGTTACTGCACGAACTGCTGCCTCGGGTGCGCATTTACGAACGCTCGGACGCTGGCGTGCGTGGGCTGGAAGGATTGCAACCGGTCAGCGGCTGGCTCCAGGGCGAGGGCGAAACCCGCGTCGACATCACCGAAGGCGGCCTGCGCTACAGCGTGGACGTGGCCACCGGGCACAAGACCGGCTTCTACCTCGACCAGCGCGACAACCGCGCGCGTTTCGCCGCGCTGGTGCGCGAGCAGCGACTGCGCAAGGTGCTGAACTGCTACGGCTATACGGGCGGTTTCACCCTGGCGGCGCTGGCGGGCGGCGCCCAGGAGGTGACGACCGTGGACTCCTCGGCGCCGGCGCTGGCCCAGGCCGAGGCCCATGTGCGGCTCAACGGCTTCGACACGGCACATGCGCCCATGCTCGACGCCGACGTCAATGCGACGCTGCGCAGCCTGCGTGAAGCCGGTCGGCGCTTCGACGCCATCGTGCTCGACCCGCCCAAGCTCGCCCCCACCGCGGCCGCAGCCGCGCGGGCGGCACGCGCCTACAAAGACATCAACCGTCTCGCGCTCACGCTGTTGGAGCCGGGCGGCTGGCTGTTCACCTTTTCGTGTTCGGGCGGGATTGACGCCACGCTGTTCCAGAGCATCGTCGCCGGCGCCGCGCTCGACGCCGGGGTGCAAGCCGATATCGTTACGCGAGCCGCCGCTGGCGCCGACCATCCGCTGCTGCTGTCGTTCCCCGAAGGCGAATACCTCAAGGGCCTGCTCTTGCAAACCCGCTGAACGGCATCATCTCCAGGGCAGTCCTAAACTGCCTTGTGGGTTGCCGTGCGTTCACTCCCGGCAGCCGCCTCCTGTACTGCCAACCACGCGCACCATGTCCACACCCCTGATTCCTGCCACCATCCTCACCGGCTTTCTCGGCAGCGGCAAAACCACCTTGCTCAAGCGTGTGCTGAGCGAAGCGCATGGTTCGCGCATCGCCGTGATCGAGAACGAGTTTGGCGAGGAGAACATCGACAACGACATCCTGGTGCAGGACAGCAAGGAGCAGATCGTGCAGATGTCCAACGGCTGCATCTGCTGCACCATCCGCGACGATCTGCGCGTCACCCTGGCCGACCT
>DAIAZB010000740.1 GCA_027443745.1 Thiomonas sp.
CGCAGTGCCTCGGCGCTGACCTTGAGCCTGGACGTGGGCTCGCGCATTCCCATGGCCACCACGGCGATGGGCCGCGCCTACCTCGCCGCGGTGGGCGAACGCGAGCGTGCCGCGGTTTACGAGGACTTGGCAGCTCTGGACGGCCTCGCCTGGCCGGCGCTCAAGCGCGGCATCGACAAAGCCCTGGACGACCATCGCACCCTGGGCGTGGCGTGCTCCTTCGGCGACTGGCAGCCGGACGTGAATGCCATCGCGGTCGGCTTCGACCCTGGCGGGGGCATGCCGTTGATGGCCATGAACTGCGGCGGCCCGGCGTTCCAGTTATCCCCCGCCTTCCTGCTGGAGGAGGTCAGGCCGAAACTGATCGCGCTGGTGCAGCAACTCGAGCGCTTGATGCTGCGCTGAACAGCCTTCGCTGCCGGCTGTCGTCGCGCCCGGTGGTCGTCGCGCATGCAGGCGTGGTCCCCGCAGGCTCGCGCGCCCGGGCTGCCGTGGCGCGCTTCAAACCGCGCCCAGGAACGCGCGGATGGCCGTCTCGACTTCCTGTGGCTGCTCGTGCACCACCCAGTGCGAACCGCTCGGCACGCGATGGATGCGCAGATCGGGCACGACGGCCTCCAGCCCGTCGAGCAACACGGGCAAGAGGGCCGGATCCTGCTCGCCCCAGATCACCAGGGTGGGCATGGAGACGAGGAAGTCTTTCGGCTCCAGCGTCAATCCGGCCGCGCCCGCTTGTGTCGGCGTGGGGGGCACCAGGGGTGAGGCGCGGTAGTAATGGAGCATCGCGTCCATGGCGGCGGGTTGCAGCCAGGCCTGCTTGTAGAGCGCGATCTCGGCCTCGGTCAGCACGATCTGCCCCGTCACGGGATGGCGAAACAGGGCGAGCAGGCGCTGGCCATCATCGCGCAGCAACAGCTCGGCCGCGTCGCTCTCGCGAAAACGCAGCATGTACCGGCTCGCGGCTTGCTGCGCCGGGTCATGGGTGAGGGCGCGGGCAAAGGGAATGGGGTGGGGCGAGTTGATGATGACCAGCCGCGAGATGCATTGCGGCTGGCGCGCCGCCAGGCTCCAGGCCACCGCGCCGCCCCAGTCGTGCGCGACCAGCACACAGTGCGCATGGCCGAAGTGTTGCAGCAGGCCGAGCAAGTCGTCCATCAACGGTTGCACCCGGTAGGCGGCCACGCCCTGCGGCTTGTCCGAGAGGTTGTAGCCGCGCAGGTCGGGCGCCACGGCGAAATGATCACGGCCGAAGGCCGCGAGTTGCGTCTGCCATGCCGCCCAGCATTCGGGGAAGCCGTGGACGAACAGCATCATCGGCCTGCCCGGATCCCCCGCGCTGGCGACATGCAGACGGATGCCGCTGGAGAGCGTGACGTCATGGTGTTGCAGCATGCCGGGCTCCGGTTCAAGGCGAGGGCACGCGCACCAGGCGGCCGTCCACCAGGCAAGCGACGCCATCATCCGCGTGAGGCTGGGCTGCGTACTCCACTTCGGCGTCGAGACGGCGCGCCGTCATCAGCCGTCCCACGCGCGAGTCTCGCAGGCTGCGCAGGGCGTCGCTGCCTCGGTGCAGGGCTGCGGCGGCCAGCGCCGCATCCGAAAAACTGCGCTCTCCGCGAGCCTGCTGCAGACAAGCCACCAGCAGGCCGGCACCGTAGAAATCCTCCAGATTGAACTGCCCGCTCGAGCCCGCACAGACCACCAGCAAGGTGCTGTGCGGATGCTCGCGCAGCACATGCGCAATGGTGGCCCGGGCGTTGCGCAGGCTGGCGGCGTAAACCCGGGCGGCGGGTTCGGCCTTGCGCAGCGCCACCGTGCCATTCGTGGTGCTGTAGATCAGCGTGCGTTCGCGCAGGTCGTGGCGCATGAGCGCAAGTGGCGTCGGGTGGGCAAAGCCGGGCAGGGTTTCGGCGTCGAGTTCACCGCTGAGGACAGTGCTTGACGGCTCCAGCCCTGCGGCGATGCGGCGCGCGTGCGCGGCGTCCAGCGCCGGAATGACGGCACTGGCCCCGGCCTGCAGCGCTGCCAGTGCCGAGGTGGTGGCGAACAGGACGTCGAGCACAATGACCACGCGGCCATCCAGGCGCTGGGTGTCGAGTTCCTCCTTGGTCAGCAGGACGTGAATTTTTTGCATGGTTTCGAGCCGACGCCGTGGCGTCGTTGGGCGCCTTTACAAGTGAACGCCGGCAGGCTAGCATCGATCGTATTCAAAACAAAGTTCTGCATTGCGGAATCGCGTATCTGCAATCGCACCGGGCTCGTTCACATTCCAGGAGACAGCATGAGCAGCGTCATTGCATCGCGCTTCGGGGACGTTGCCGTCCTCACGCTCGACAACCCACCGGTCAACGGCTTTGGCAGGCAGCAGCGACGCCTGCTGGTGGAGGCCATCGACGCCGCAGCCACCGACCCCGCGGTGCTCGGCATCGTCGTCACCGGGGCAGGGGCGATGTTTTCCGGTGGCGCCGACATTCGCGAATTCGGCCAGCCCGAAGCGATGGCGTCGCCCCATTTGCTCGATGTCATCGCCGTGGCCGAAGCCTGCT
>DAIAZB010000741.1 GCA_027443745.1 Thiomonas sp.
ACTTCGAGGAAGAGTTCTGGTCCGGCACGAGTCTCACCGATCTCTACCAGGGCGCAATAGCACAAGCACGGCACGGTAGCCCCTTGCAGCGAATATTTGCATCCGGCATGCGGGAGTTCTTCAAATTGCGCGAGCGGCACCCAATCCACCGAACTTAAGCCCCTCGGCGTGGTAGAATTTCCGGTGTAGTTCGTTGTTTTTGTTCATGTTTTTGAGGTCATGACCATGCCGGCCTCAATACTGTGGATATACCCAGTCCATCCTGCGCGATCTTCGCGACCACGTCCACTCGGCGGAGTTCGCCGCAGCCGCGCGAGGGCCGGATGCCGCGGGCGCGTTCACCCGGCGGCGCAAACTGCCTCTGCCGACCTTGATCGCGGCCCTGCTGTGCCAGCGCAACCAGGCGCAGCAGGCCGGCCTGGACCACTTCTTCGCCAACCTGGCCGACCAGGCTGCGCCGAAGCGCGTAGCCTCGGATCGCGCATTCGCCCGCGCGCGTGCCCGGCTGCGAGCGGACGCGTTGACCGACCTCAACCACCGGCTCGTCGAGCGCGCGGCGACCATGGCCCCATCGTGGCGCGGCCTGCGCGTCGTGGCCGCTGATGCGTCGGTCCTGGCCCCGGCGATCCGCCGCTGCCATGCGCCCCGCAGCCCTGCCGCACGAGGCGATCAGCGCCTGTTCGCGCTGTATCTGCCCGGTGCCGAATTGACCCTGCACGCCAGCGTGCACGGCCCCGAGGTCAGCGAGCGCCAGATGCTGTTCGAAGCCCTGGACCTTCTGGGTCCCAACGACGTGCTGGTGCTCGACCGCGGATACCCCGCGGCCTGGCTGGTCGCGCTGCTCATGGCGCGCGGCATCCGCTTCGTCATGCGCTGCGACAACGCCAGCGGCTGGCTCGCCACCCGGCGCTTCATGGCCAGCAGCGAGCAGCAGCAATGGGTCGAACTCAACCGCCCCAGCGCGCGCGACGTGGCCGACTTCGGCTGCGCCGACACCGCGCCGCAGGTGCGCTTGGTGCGCCAGATATCCCCCAGTGGACTCATGCGCGTGCTGGCCACCAATCTCGACGAGTGCGCCTTCCCGCCCGAGGTCTTCGGCGACCTCTACCACCAGCGCTGGCGCATCGAGGAAGCCTTCAAACGCATCAAGCACCGACTGCACCTGGAATGCGTTTCGGGCCTGTCCCAGCAGGCCCTGCTCGTGGACGTGGCCGCCAAGATCCTGGCTGACAACATCGCCTCGTTGCTGTGCGCCGCCGCCCGAGACCAGGCCGACATGCCCGCCCGCTCGCGCAAGTGCAACCGCGCCTACGCCGCCGCACTCATGCCCCGCGTCCTGCCGCGCCTGCTGCTCGTCGCCGCCGATCTCGCTCGTCTGATCCATCACGTCATCACTCAACTCGCCGCCGTCACGCAGCGCCTCGTCCCTCGACGATCCCGGCCTCGCCCCGTTCATCACGTCAAGCCTCATCCGTCCATGGCCTACAAGGGGTGAGCTTAAGTTCGGTGGATTGGGTGATGAAGGGTTTATCATCATTCGATGATCGTTCCTATGTTAGATTTCGATGCGTGGAGCGATCCAAGTAATCGACTTCGACGCACGGATCACGCGCTACTAGGAAGCCGTAGCCATACGCTGCTCCAAAGGAACAGCGCATCCGAGATCGCTCAGGCGTTTGAGCAAGCGCCTGATGGTCTTGCTGCGGTCGTGCTGATCGTGG
>DAIAZB010000742.1 GCA_027443745.1 Thiomonas sp.
TCTGGAAGCGTTCGACAAGACAAATGGCGCTTGCCGCGATGCAGCAGGACGCTCGCGTGGCTGCTGCCTAAAATCGTTGCAATGCCGCCGATGCGAGGGGCTAGGACGATGAGGAGACCCTGATGCGCATTCTGATTGCCGAGGACGATCAAGTCCTGGCTGATGGCCTGACACGCTCCCTGCGCGCCAGTCACTACGCCGTCGATCAGGTCGGCGACGGCGCGGCGACCGACTCGGCGCTGCAGACCAGCGAGTTCGATCTGCTCATCCTCGACCTCGGCCTGCCGCGGCTGTCGGGTTTCGAGGTGCTGCGGCGGTTGCGCAGCCGCGGCAACACCCTGCCCGTGCTCATCCTCACCGCCGCGGACAACGTGGAAGACAAGGTGCGCGGCCTTGACCTGGGGGCCGACGACTACATGGCCAAACCGTTCGAGTTGGCCGAGCTGGAGGCACGGGTGCGCGCGCTGACGCGTCGCGGCATGGGCGGCGCCAGCCCCACCATTCGCCACGGCCCGCTGAGCGTCGACCTGCCCGGGCGCGTGGTGATGCTCGACGACAAGGTGGTCGACCTCTCCGCGCGTGAACTCGCCCTGCTCGAAGTGCTGCTCAAACGCACCGGCCGGCTGGTGAGCAAGGACCAGCTGGTCGATCACCTGTGCGTCTGGGGCGAGGAGGTGAGCACCAACGCCATCGAGGTCTACATCCACCGCCTGCGCAAGAAAATCGAGGTCGGTCCCGTGCACATCGCCACCGTCAGGGGCTTGGGGTATTGTCTGGAAAAAATCCCCGGCGCGCCTCAACAAATCGCCTGATCGAGACCGGGCTCCGTCATCCTTCATGGCCAGTCTTCCCCAGTTGGACGAAGTCGCCAGGACCGAGTCCACACCACCCGGGCGCCGGCCACGCCAGCGCTCGCTGTTCGGAGAAATTCTGGACTGGATGCTGGTGCCGCTGCTGCTGGTCTGGCCGCTGTCCATCGGCATCACCTATCTGGTGGCGCAGGCCATCGCCACCCAGCCCTTCGACCAGGGCCTGGAGCGGCGTGTCGCCGTGCTGGCCGAACTGGTGCAACGCAGCCCCCATGCGGTCCGGCCGTTGCTGCGACAGC
The DNA here is from genome assembly GCA_027443745.1 of Thiomonas sp. The sequence continues at coordinate 1,109 of DAIAZB010000742.1, forward strand.
CGGGAACCGACACCCTGGCCGGCGGCGACCCCGTGCTGATGCAAGTGCGCGGCGCCCACGGCCAGTTGCTGGGTGGCGACGCCAACCTGCCGCTGCCGCCCGACGCCGCCGCGCCCTGGCCCGATGGTGTGCATCTGCGCGACGCCGAAGTGGGTGGCCAGGAGCTGCGCATCGCCTGGCGCTGGCTGGCCGCACCCGCCTTGCCCGCGACCGCGGCACCGACCGTTTCGTCCACACACGCGACGGATCGGCCGGCACTGCTGCTGGTCCAGGTGGCCGAGGGCTTGAAAAGCCGCACGCTGCTGGCGCGTGACATCGTGCGCGGGGTCATCCTGCCGCAGTTCGTCATCGTGCCCATCTCCATCCTGCTGGTGTGGTTCGGGTTGGGCCAGGGCATCATTCCGCTGAACGAATTGCAAGCGCGCATTCGCCGCCGCCGGCCCGACGACCTGAGCCCGATCGACCAGCGCGAGGCACCCGAGGAAATCACCCCGCTGGTGGACTCGATCAACGGCTTGCTCGGCCGACTGGAACAATCCATCCTCACGCAAAAACGCTTCATCGCCGACGCCGCGCATCAGTTGAAAACACCGCTGGCCGGCTTGCGCATGCAGGCCGAGCTGGCGGCACGCCAGACCGACCCGCAGGAGTTGCGTGCCAGCCTGCGGCAGATCAGTCTTTCCGTCGTGCGCACCACGCGCTTGGTGAACCAATTGCTGTTGCTGGCACGCGCCGAGAACCAGGGCGTGGCCGCGCATGGCGCGCTCAGCAGCGTGGACCTGCGCAGGCCGGTACGCGACGCCGTGCAAGAACTCGCGCCGATGGCGCTCGGCAAGGGGCTGGATCTGGAGTTCGACGCGCCCGATACGCCGCTATGGGTGCGTGGCCACGCCCTGCTGCTGCACGAATTGACGAAAAACCTGGTGGACAACGCCATCGCCTACACCCCACGTGGCGGCAGCGTGACCGTCCGTCTGAAAGCCGATGCCACCAACTGGCGCATGCTGTTGAGCGTCGAAGACAGCGGTCTGGGCATCGCCCCGGCTGAGCGTGAACTGGTGTTCCGTCCCTTTTACCGCGTGCTGGGCACGGGCCATGACGGCAGCGGCCTGGGCTTGTCCATCGTGCAAGAAATCGCGCGCCAGCACAGCGCCATCATCGAACTGGCCGACAACCCGGTCTGCACCGGCCGCGACACGCCGGGGCTGGTGGTACGCCTGCACCTTGCGGCAGCGGAACCCCCCGGGCCGACGTGAAGCGTGCTTTGCGGGACCGGCCGACTCCAAGCTCCTTGCGCGTCCGCCTGGCGCTCAGCGCGCCGCCTTGCGTGCCGGGGCTTTCTGCACTGCCGTCTTGGCTGGCGCCCCCGGCTTGGTCGCGGCCACGGGACGAGGAACGAACTCGAAGCCGACCTTGCCGTCCGGCTGGCGCACCAGGAAGGCCTTGAACTTACGCTTGGTGCGGGCGGAAACGAAACCGTCGAGCAGGTCGGTGCGGCCTTCGCTCAGCAGCTTGCGCATCTGAGCCGGGTCGATCGGCTGTTGCAGGATGATCTTGCCGCTGCGGAAGTCGCAGGACGGCGCAGGCCCCACGCTGTGCTCGCAGACATAGGCATTGCCGGCATCGAAGACCGCGCCGCTGCACTTGGGACAGGCGCCCAGCGGCTCCTGGCCGGTGAAATCCGGGGCCTCGGAGCCTTCGCCGCTGATGGGCTGGCCGAAGTCGAATTCGAGCTTCCACTGCCCCGCCTCGCCTTCGCGCGCGAGCTTGAGCTCGGCGGCGAAGGGCCGGCCCATCTTGCTGCGAAATCCGGTGAGCGGGCCCAGGCGCTTGTGCGTCAGCAGTTGCTCCACCTCGGCGATCTCGAAGCTGCGTCCGGCCGGGTGTTTGCCGATGGAAAAATCGCATTGGGTGCAGGCGAAGCGGTGGTAGTTTTCCTTCACCACGCCGCCACAGTTCGGGCAGGGCGTCTTGAGCGTGGCATAGTCGCCCGGCACGCTGTCACGGTTGAATTCCTTGGCGCGCCTGACGATGGCCTCGGTCATCGACGCGATTTCCCGCATGAAGGCGTCGCGCTGCATCTGGCCACGTTCCATCTGCGCCAGCTTGTGCTCCCACTCGCCAGTGAGTTCAGGCTTGGTGAGTTCTTCCACGCCCAGCCCGCGCAGC
>DAIAZB010000743.1 GCA_027443745.1 Thiomonas sp.
AGTCCACGGTGATGTCGGCAATGCCGTACTTCGACACCGAGCGCACGATGCGCTTGTCGGCGATGCCCAGCACCTCCTGCTCGATGGGCAGGACGATGCGCGTCTCCACCTCTTCCGGCGTCATGCCCGGCGCCTTCATGACGATCTTCACCTGCGGCGACGAGACGTCGGGGAAGGCGTCGATGGGCAGCGCGCGCCAGGCAAAGATGCCGCCCACCACCAGCGCCAGCATGGCGCCGATGGTCAGCAGGCGCTGGCGCAGCGCGCCATGCGTGAGGGACATGAGGTTCATCATGATTGGCACCCCCGCGCTTCGCCTGCCCCCGCCGAGCGGGGGCTCATGGCGCCACCTCGCCCGCCGCTGCCTTGATCGCCACCACGCTGGCGGCCGCGACCTTGTCACCCGCCTTGAGCGCGCCGCTGACCATCACCGCGTCATTCAAGCGCCCGGCAACGGTGACGGGCACGATGCGAAAGCCATCTTTCACCATCACGAGCACGGCGTCACGTCCGTTGATCTGCGTCACGGCTGCGGGTGGCACGCGCCACACTCCCGCTTGCCCCGGCAAGTTCAGGCGCGCCAACACCACGGCGCCGGCCTGCAAGCCGCCGGGCTGGGTGACGCGCACCCGCAGCAGCACGCTTTGCCCGGCATTGAGCGCGGTCGATTTCGCCTGCACCACGCCGCGCGCCTGCGACTCCGGCACGTCCACGGCGGCGCCGACCTGCAGCGCCGCAGCCTGCTGCGGGCTGGCGTCGATGTCCAGCCCGAGCTGGCCCTGCCGGGCGATGCGGAACAGCGGCACGGCCATGTCCACCCGCTGCCCCGGCAGTGCGCTGGCTTCGGTGATGACCCCGGCGATGGGCGCGCGCAGCACGGCCACGCCATTCAGCCCGGTGCCTCCCGCGGCCAGCTTGAGCGCCAGATCGCGCTCGGCCAGCATGGTCTGCGCCTCGCGGTGCTGGGCGCGGGCGGTGTCCAGCCGGGCGCCGGGCACGATGCCCTCGTTCACCAATGTGGTGTCGCGCTGCAACTGGCGCTGCGCCAGATCGAGCCGGCTTTGCGCCTCGCTGCGCTCGCGCTGCAACTGGGCGATTTGCGGGCTGCTGAGTTCAGCCAGCGGCTGGCCGCTTGTCACCGCGTCGCCGGGGTTCGCCAGCAGGCGGGTGATGAGCCCGGCGGCCGGCGCGGCCACCACCGCCTGCTGCGACAGCGGCACCGTCACGCGAGCGGGCAGATCGATCTGTGCGGCGGTGGCAGCTTGCACCGGCGCCAGGCGCACGCCCAGCGCGGTTTGCTGATCGGCCGAGATGGCGATGACGCCGGGCGAGGCGGCGCCGGCTGTGGCCGGCAGAATGGTGAGCGCGAGGCCCAGCAGCGCAGCAGACAGACTGCCCGCAAGCGTCGTGCGCGAAAAATCGATGTGATGCATGGATGATCCCGGCGGTGCCGGGCCCCTTCAATGGCTGGGTGGATGCAAGCTGGGCGTCCACAGGGCGCACCTGTGTCGCAGCGCGAATGCAGCGGTCGGCGCGGCGGTGCAGCCGCGCGTCGCGTCAGGCCAGGAACAGAGACAGAGGGGGCGCGTGGGCCGGAGGCGGCAGGCCTGGCGCGCCACGTGAGGCGGGACAGGCGGGCTGTGGGTTGGCGTGGCCAACGTACGCGGCGGCCCTTTGCCGGGCCAAAACCGCGGCATGCGCCGGGTTGGCGCGCAACCACGGTTGAGGCGCAGGGGCAGGTGTGTGCGCCGAGGCGATGCGCAAGACACGCAACGCGCTCGGCCCCACCGACACCTCGACAGCCGCCGACTCATGCGCCAGCAGCAAGCCGGAGTTGTTGCCGGGACCTTGCGCGTTCGGCGATGCCAGCGGGGCACGGCCGCCGCCGAGTTCCATCGGGCCGGCATGGATGTGCCAGCCTTGCTGCACGGGTTGCCCCAGATGCCCATGCACGAACGGCGCCAGCGTCAACAGCAGGGCCAGCATGGTCACAGTGACCAGGCGGATGTTGTGGACGATGGTGCGGGCGTTCATGGAGAGTCGAAGCGACGTGCAACGAAATTTAACAAATGGATCGCAATGGCGCTGGCCCGGGGATAGGCTGCCGGTACCCGGCGTCCCCCGGCCGCATGGGCCTGACCGAGGCAGCCGAAGGCCGGGAAGCGCAAAAACAGCCCCTTCCTACAATGCGCCGATGCCTCCCCGCCCGCGCCGCCCAGCCGTTGCTGCCGCCACCTCGACGGGGGCTTCCGAGGCTGTGCCGGGGGCATCGCCAGCCTCCCGGTCCAAACCCAAACGCCAACCCCAACCCAGACCCAAACCGACTTCACCCGGCGAGCGACTCGGATTGCGCAGCGACTGGGACTACGCCCTGCACCTGCCGCTGCATTACATCGACGAAACCCGCCTCACCGCCATCGCTGCGCTGCGTGAAGGGCATGCTGCCGTGGTGCAGGCGCGGGTGGTGCT
>DAIAZB010000744.1 GCA_027443745.1 Thiomonas sp.
GTGCGCGGCGCGCAGCTGCCGCCCTCGGCCACGCAGCACCGGCCCGAGCTGGCGGGAGCGCCATTCGAGGCCATGGGGGTGTCGCTGGTGCTGCACCCGCGCAACCCCTATGTGCCCACCGTCCACATGAACGTGCGCATGCTGGTGGCGCAGCCTGCCGGCAAACCCGAGGTGGCCTGGTTCGGCGGCGGCATGGACCTGACGCCCTACTACGGCTTCGAGGACGACGCCGCCCACTTCCACCAGACCTGCAAGCAGGCGCTGGACGCGCTCGACCCCGGCTACTTCCCGCGCTTCAAAACCTGGTGTGACGACTACTTCTTCCTCAAGCATCGCAGCGAGCCGCGCGGCATCGGCGGCGTGTTTTTCGACGACTTTGCCGACGGCGGCTTCGATCACGGCTTCGCCCTCATGCGCGCGGTTGGCGATGCCTTTCTCGGTGCCTACCTCCCCATCGCCCTGCGCCGCCGCCGCCTGCCTTTTGGAGAGACCGAACGCGACTTCCAGGCCTATCGGCGCGGCCGCTACGTCGAATTCAACCTGGTGTGGGACCGCGGCACCCTGTTCGGCCTGCAATCGGGCGGGCGCACCGAATCCATCCTCATGTCCATGCCGCCCATCGTGAAGTGGCGCTACGACTGGCACCCCGCACCCGGCACACCCGAAGCGCGGTTGTACGAGGTGTTCCTCAAGCCACGCGACTGGGCTGCCGCGGCGTGAGCGACGCCACCGTGGCAAAGCCACCGCGCATCGGCCTGCTGGGCGGCAGCTTCGACCCCATCCACACCGCCCATCTGCAACTGGCCCTCAGCGCCCGGCGCGAACTTGCGCTCGACACCGTGTGGCTCATCCCCGCCGGCCAGCCCTGGCAGCGCGACCCGCTGGCCGCCAGCCAGGCCGACCGCTGGGCCATGCTGGAGTTCGCCATCGCCGGCCACGCCGGGCTGCGCGGCTGCGACATCGAACTCAAACGCCAGGGCCCGAGCTACACCATCGACACCCTGCGCGCCTTGCAAAGCGCGCACCCCGACGCCGCCTTCACCTTCATCCTCGGCGCCGACCAATTGCGTAACCTGACGAGCTGGAACGGCTGGGAGGAGATTGCCGCCTGCGTCGATCTGGCCGTGGCACGCCGCCCAGGCTACTCCGACGCCGCTGCGCCCGGGCTGCTGCATGCCCTGGCCCGCGCCGGCCATGGACTGCACCGACTCAGCATGGACGCCATCGACCTTTCCGCCACCCGCGTGCGCGAACGCATTGCACGCGGCCTGCCGCTCGGCACGCTCGTGCCTGAGGCCGTGGCGCGCTATATTGAAGACCGCCATCTTTACTCCACACCCGCCCCGCATGGACATTCGTAAGCTGCAACGCACCATCGTCGACGCCCTGGAAGACGTCAAGGCGCAAGACATCCAGGTCTTCAACACCGAGGCTCTGACCAGCCTGTTCGACCGCGTCATCGTCGCCAGCGGCAGCTCCAACCGGCAGACCCGTGCCCTGGCCGCCAGCGTGCGCGATCAGGTCCGCGCCGCCGGTGGCAGCGTGAAGAACCCGGAAGGCGAAGGCAGTGGCGAATGGGTGCTGGTGGACTGCGGCGATGCCGTGGTGCACATCATGCAGCCCGTCATCCGCGCCTATTACAAGCTGGAAGACATCTGGGGTGGCAAGAGCGTGCACCTCAAAGCCAAGCAGGACGCAGCGGCTCT
>DAIAZB010000745.1 GCA_027443745.1 Thiomonas sp.
ACCTACGGCCGCACCGTGCAGGGCCACCGGCTCGGCGCGGGCGTGGGTGTCACCGGCGGCAGCACGGTCGAGCACATGATGCAGGCGCGCGGCGCAGCGGCCGCGCCGCTACGCGACTGACCCGGTTTCTCAAGTTCCCCCCAGCACAACGCAACCCCAAGGAGTCCCCACCATGAGTACCCCGCAAACCCTCGCCAGCCCGGACGCCACGCGCGGCTGGCGCATGGCGGCCATCGCCCTGCTCGCCGTGCGCTTCGTGCAAGGCTGGATCTACTGGAGTGGCGGCACGCGCCGCTTCATCTACGCGCCGTCCAAGCTCGACACCGCCGGCCACTGGATGGCCTACAAGTTCCAGACCGCGATGCCCGGCGCGCTGCTCGGCACCGATCACCTGGTCGCCTGGCTGCTGCAACACTTCGCTTTCCTGTACATCGGCATCGTGGTGTTCAGCGCGGTCGAGATGATCGCCGGCGCCATGCTCATCATCGGCCTGTTCACGCGCATCGCCGCGGTCGCCACGATTGGCCTGTCCATCGCGCTGATGCTGCTGTTCGGCTGGCAAGGTGCCACCTGCATCGACGAATGGACCATGGCCGCGGCCAACTTCGCCATCGGCATTACCTTATTCCTCGCCGGTGGCGGTGCCTACTCGGTGGACAGTTGGCTGGCCAGGCGCAAGCCCAGGCTGGCCGGCAGCGGCTGGTTCAACTGGATCGGCGGCGCCAGTCTGCTGCCGTTGTCCGAGCGCGCCTTCAAGCGTCTGGCGCTGGTGCTGTTCTGGATCAGCGTGGCCTTCATCGTGCTGACCTACAACTACTACCGCGGCTCGGTGGTCACGCCCTTCCACGGCGGCCCCACCAGCCCGTCCAAGCACCACTGGACGCTCAGCCAGGGTCAGCTTGCGGCCAACGGCACGGTGCGCTTCCATGCTTATGTCGATGCCGGCACCCCGGCCGAGCCGTCCAACGTGCTGCGCGCCTCGCTGATCAGCAACGGCGGGCAGATCATCGAGGAATGGGACGGCATGCTGCTGGCGCGCACGCCCAAGCAAGCGTTCAAGAACGACTTCCCGTACCAGAAGATCCACAGCGGCAAGTTCGGCCTCATCGGCCCGGTGGGTGCGGAGGCCATGGTCGAACTGCGTCCGACCCAAAGCGGCCTCAGCCTGCCCAATGGGCCGTACACACTGCAACTGGTGTCGGTGAACGGGCACATCTGGAGCCTGCCGCTGACGCGCTGATGGCTGGGCGCAAGGCGGTTCTCGCGCTCGCCCTGGCCGTTATGGCCGGGGCGGCGCTGTGGTGGACACTGGCGCCGGGGTGGCGTCACCGTGCCGGCACACTGGCGCCGGCGCTGGTGATGCCCCTGCTGGGCGGCGGCAACATCGATCTCGCGCGGTTGCGCGGTCGGCCCGTGCTGATCGATTTCTGGGCGCCCGATTGCGCGCCCTGCGTGGCTGAACTGCCGGTGCTGGAACGCCTCGCGCGCACCGATGCGGGGCGCTTCACCCTGATCGGCGTGGCCATGGCCTACAGCGATCCCGATGCGCTGCGCGCCATCGCCGCGCGCGCCGGCATCACCTATCCGCTGACGTGGGACCGCGATGGCCGCATCGCCGCGGCCTTCGGCGGCGTGCGCGTCACCCCCACGCAAGTGCTGATCG
>DAIAZB010000746.1 GCA_027443745.1 Thiomonas sp.
AAGAAGGCCGCTCCGGCGAAGAAGGCCGCCCCGGCGAAGAAGGCCGCTCCGGCGAAGAAGGCCGCTCCGGCGAAGAAGGCCGCTCCGGCGAAGAAGGCCGCTCCGGCGAAGAAGGCCGCTCCGGCGAAGAAGGAGCCTGCTCCAGCCGCGAAAACCGCGCTGAGCCCTCAGGCAGCCTGGCCGTTCCCGACCGGCGACAAGCCCTGATCGAGCCTGCCATCGTGAAAACCTGGGCCTTGTGCCCAGGTTTTTTTACGCATGCGAGTCGGGCCTCCATCGTGGTTGCGAGTGGCTGAAGCCAAGACTATCGTGTCGGTGGCTGCCCAGCCCGGCTCCAAGACGACAGAGTTGGTCGGGCTGCACGATGGCGCGCTGCGCGTACGCATCGCGGCTCCAGCGCTGGATGGCCGCGGCAATGCTGCGTTGTGTGCCTGGTTGGCCGAGACCTTGGCCCTTGCGCATCGCGATGTCAGCGTGCTGCGCGGAGAGAAATCGCGTCGCAAGCAGCTGGTTGTGGCCATGTCCGCGGACGGCGTGGCTGCGATCCTCGAGCCACTCGTTGACAAGGCGCAGAACGCCCGCCCCCGCGCGTGAGAAGTCGGGCTGCACAAGGCTGCGGGGACCATGCATCCGCGTGCTTGGCGTTGCGGCATGCCCAACTGTTCCAATAGGGGGAATAAGGAGAGTCCTCGAGCCCACGGCGACTTGCGCGCAGCCCCCGTTTCGCCGCCTCAACCCTTCAGTCGCAGTTCCGCAGCCACAATTTCACAGTATCAACCGACAGACCACGAGCATGAGTATCAAATCCGATCGTTGGATTCGCCGCATGGCCCAGGAGCACGGCATGATCGAGCCATTCGAACCGCAACAGGTTCGGCATGCGCCAGATGGGCATCGCATCGTCAGCTACGGCACCAGCAGCTATGGTTACGACATCCGCTGCGCACCCGAGTTCAAGGTTTTCACCAATGTGCACAGCACGGTGGTGGACCCGAAGAATTTCGATGAACGCAGCTTCGTCGACATCGAGGCCGAGGTCTGCATCATTCCGCCGAACAGTTTCGCCCTGGCGCGCACGCTGGAGTATTTCCGCATCCCCCGCAACGTGCTCACCATCTGCCTGGGCAAGAGCACTTATGCGCGCTGCGGCATCATCGTCAACGTCACGCCCTTCGAGCCTGAATGGGAAGGCTATGTGACCCTGGAGTTCTCCAACACCACGCCGCTGCCGGCCAAGATCTATGCTGGCGAAGGATGCGCCCAAGTGCTGTTCTTCGAGAGCGATGAAGTGTGCGAGACCAGCTATAAGGACCGCGGCGGCAAATACCAGGGACAGCAGGGTGTGACCCTGCCCAAAACCTGAGCTTGAAGTGCGCGCCGTGGCTGCGGGCGCTGGCTGTGTTCAGACGGACCGATTCACGCTGCCCAATCCGCCCGCAGCCGTGCAATCTGTGCCCGCACCTGGCGAGGGGATGTGGCGCCGGTGATGTCACGCGACTGCACTGAGCCCTGCAGCGTCAGCACTTCGGCAACGTCGTCTTTTACGGCGGGGTGCAGGGCTTGCAGTTCGGGCAGGCTCATCGCGCCGAGGTCGCGTCCGGCTTCGATGCAGGCACGAACGGCATGAGCCACCACTTCGTGGGCGTCGCGAAAAGCCAGGCCCTTCTTCACCAGATAGTCCGCAAGATCCGTCGCTGTGGCGTAGCCCTTGAGCGCCGCGCCCTGCATGGCGTCGGCATTCACGCGGATGCCGCGCGCCATGTCGGCAAACAGGGTGAGGGTGTCGTGCAGGGTGTCGGCGGTGTCGAACAAGGGCTCTTTGTCTTCCTGGTTGTCCTTGTTGTAGGCCAGGGGCTGGCCTTTCATCAAGACCAGCAGTGCAGTGAGGTGGCCGACCACGCGGCCGGTTTTTCCGCGTGCGAGTTCGGGCACGTCGGGATTTTTTTTCTGCGGCATGATGCTCGAACCGGTGCAGTAACGGTCGGGCAGATCGATGAAGCCGAAGGCCGGCGACATCCACAGCACCAACTCTTCGCTCAGGCGCGAGACGTGCACCATCAACAGCGCTGCAGCGGCACAGAACTCGATGGCGAAGTCGCGATCACTCACGGCGTCGAGCGAGTTCTGCGCGATGCCTTCGAAGCCGAGTTCGGCCGCCACCATCGCCCGGTCCAGGGGATAACTGGTGCCGGCCAGCGCCGCAGCACCCAGCGGCAGACGGTTGACTCGGCGGCGGCAATCGACCAGGCGCTCAGCGTCGCGGCCGAACATTTCGACATAGGCCAACACGTGGTGGCCGAAGGTCACCGGTTGCGCCACCTGCAAATGGGTGAAGCCGGGCATGAGTGTGTCTGCATGCGCTTCCGCGACATCCACCAGAGCGGTCCGCAGGCTCCTGAGCGCCGTCTGGATGCGGTCGATGGCGTCGCGCAGCCACAGCCGGATGTCGGTTGCCACCTGGTCGTTGCGGCTACGGCCGGTGTGCAGGCGTTTGCCGGCGTCGCCCACGAGCTGCGTCAGGCGCGCTTCGATATTCAGGTGGACGTCCTCCAGTTCCAGCTTCCAGTCGAAGCGGCCGGCAGCGATGTCGGCATCGATCTGCGCCATGCCGCGTTCGATGTCGGCAAGGTCTTGTGTGCCGATGATGTGTTGCGCAGCCAACATGCGGGCGTGCGCGAGGGAAGCCCGGATGTCAAAACGTGCCAGACGCTGGTCAAATCCGACCGAAGCCGTGTAACGTTGCACCAGCGCGTCGACCGGTTCGGAAAAGAGGGCCGACCAGGCTTGCTGTTTGCGGTCGAGGGATGAACTCATGGGGGATGGCTTGGCAACAAAGACGAACGAGAGGGGATTGTATTGAGCACAGGTGGTTCCACGCCGATGCACCAGCCCCTGCCTGCGCCACTGCTGCCCGATGCCTGCAATGCCGGCACCGCCATTCGCGCCTACATCCTGGTGAATGCCGTCGTCCTCCTGCTGGCACTGGCTGCGGGCCCCCGTCCTGAGCAATGGTGGGGGCCCTTGCTCCAGGGTGTGGCGGTGGCCGAGCCGGCAGCGGCCATCTGGCTCAGTTTCATGTGTCTGTCGCGCCGCAGTTGGCGCCGCCTCGGAACCCTCTGGCGCCTGGCCGTGGGCATCGTGGCCGGAGCCGCCTCGGGCTGGATGGCGCAAGCCCTGGTGGGCTCCGTGCTCATTCTGGGCGAAGGCGGTGGCTTGCCCGACTGGCGCAGCGCACTGGTCGGAGCCGCGCTGGCGACCGTGTTTCTGCATTACCTCGGTTTGCGCGCCCAGGCGCTCACGCCCGCCACGGTGCAGGCGCGGCTGGACGAATTGCAGGCGCGTATCCGGCCGCATTTCCTGTTCAACGCGCTCAATGCCGCCAGCGCCCTGGTGCGCGAGCAGCCGCAACAGGCCGAGCAGGTGTTGGACGATCTGGCCGAATTGTTTCGCGCCACCGTCAGCCGCCCCGGCACCTTGAGCACGGTGGCGGAGGAAGTGGATCTGGCGCGGCGCTATCTCGGCATCGAGGCGGTGCGCTTTGGCGACCGCATGCAGGTGCACTGGGCTGTCGAGCCCGGACTGGAAGGCTTGCGCATCCCGGCGCTGACCCTGCAGCCGCTGGTGGAAAACGCGGTGCGCCACGGCGTCGAGTCCTGCGCCGGGCCGTGCCTGATCGATGTGTGGGTGACACCGCGCGCAGGCATGCTGGAAATCGGCGTGGTCAACGACTATGTGCCAGGCGAGCGCCAATCCGGCAATGGCACGCGCGTGGCGCTGTCGAACATCACCCAGCGCCTGCGCCTGCTCTACGACATCACCGCCGACCTGCGCCACGGCCGGGTCGATGGGCTCGACCCAGCGCGCTACCGCGTGCGCATTCGCTTGCCGCTGTGAACATTCTCATCGTCGACGACGAGCCCCTGGCGCGCACGCGCCTGCGGCGCCTGCTGGACCAATTGCCCGAATGCGCCGGCTGCAAGGTGGACGAAGCGGCGGACGTCGCCGGCGCACGGCAGCTCATGCAGCACGGCAGCTACCAGTTGCTGCTGCTCGATATCCAGATGCCTGGCGCCAGCGGCCTGGACCTGGCTGCCGACCTGGTGCGCTGCCGCCCCCATGCGGCGGCTTTGCCCGCCGTGGTGTTCGTCACCGCACACGACGAGCACGCGCTCGCCGCCTTCGACCATGCCGCGGTGGACTACCTGACCAAGCCGGTGCGGCGCGAGCGCCTGGCCCAGGCCCTCGAGCGTGTGAGGCCCTTGTTGCGCGGCGGCATGTCGAATGCCGACCGGGCTCACACCGTGGATGAAACTCCGAGCCTGGCCGTGGTTGAACGCGGTGCCGTGCTGCGCGTGCCCCTCGTCGAGGTGCTGTACTTTCGCTCCGACAACAAATACACCCTGGTGCGCACCGCCGCACGGCATCACCTCATCGACACGCCGCTCGGCGAGTTGGAACAGCGTCATGCCGCGCGCTTCGTTCGCACGCACCGCAGCGCCCTGGTCGCGGTCGAGGCCATCGCCGGGCTGGACCGTGTCGTCGTGCCGGCAGCCGGCGCGGCCGACGACAACGCCGACTGGGTGGTGCGGGTTCGTGGCCTCACGGAGACCTTGCCCATCAGCCGCCGTCAACTGCCGGTTCTACGCGGCCTGCTGCGCTCGGGCTAGGTCGAGCGGCGCGTGCGAGCGGTTTGGCCGCTTCAGCCGATGAGCAGTGCCAACGCCCCGAATGCCAGGCAATAGATACCAAAAGGACGCAGCGCCTTGACCTCGTGGCCGTGGAACCAGCGCATCAAAAACCAGGTGGACAGCCAAGCGCACAGGCCCGACAGCACACCGGCAGCGAGGATGACGCCCAATAAGCCCTCGGGCATGCTGGCATGCAGCAGCTTGGGAACTTCCAGCAGGCCGGCAGCGGCGATGATGGGCGTGGCCAGCAGGAAGGAAAAGCGAGCCGATGCCTCGTAGTTCAACCCTGTGCCCAGACCGGTCACCAAGGTTGCGCCGGAGCGCGAGAAACCCGGAATCAGCGCCAGCGCCTGGGCTGCGCCCACCAGCAAGGCGCGCGGAAAGCTCAAGGTCGACAGCTCCTGGGTCGCGCGGCGCTTCTTGGCGAAATCGCCCACGATCAACAGCACGCCATTGAGGATCAGCGCCACGGCGGCAAAGGTGAAGCCGCCAAACAGCGCCTTGATCTTGTGTGCCAGCAGCAGGCCCAGCAGGCCTGCGGGAAAGGTGCCCACCACCAGCAGCCACAAGGTGCGAGCCTGGGGGTTGCTGGTGCGGCCGCCGGCACGGAGCCAGCCGCCGATGAGATCGACCCAGTCACGCCAGAAATAAAGCAGCAGCGCCGTGGCCGTGCCCAGGTGCAACACCACGACGAAGGGCAGGAACCAGTCGGCCTCGCGGTCGATGGGCCAATGCAACAGGGCGGGAACCAGGATGCTGTGGCCCAGGCTGGAAATGGGAAAGAGCTCGGT
>DAIAZB010000747.1 GCA_027443745.1 Thiomonas sp.
AGCGCCATCTGCTTGGCGCATATCGCACGCTGCCGCTACCATGCATGGCCGCCACGCAACGGGCGGCATCCTCAAGGGCCTGTAGCTCAATGGTTAGAGCAGGGGACTCATAATCCCTTGGTTCCAGGTTCGAGTCCTGGCGGGCCCACCACATCCTAGTGCGCTGCTGGAACGTTGTGCGGGAAACCATAAAGTGGCCGTTTTGGCCACTTTATGATCTCCTTGAATGTTGATTTTCACCAAATACTGAGCCGGGCTTTTCATCGAAAAGTGAGCCACCGGTTGCAGGTTCAGCTTAGCTCAGTGGTTGGATGAACGGGTGTCTTGGACCTCCTTCCTGGCGTCGGCGGCGTGGTGGCGGAAGCGGTAGCTGTCGTTGCCGGTTTCGATGATGTGGCAGCGGTGGGTGAGCCGGTCGAGCAGCGCCGTGGTCATCTTGGCGTCGCCGAAGACGGTGGCCCATTCGGCGAAGCTGAGGTTGGTGGTGATGACCAGGCTGGTCTGTTCGTAGAGCTTGCCGATCAGGTGGAAGAGCAAGGCGCCGCCGGCCTGCGAGAACGGCAGGTAGCCCAGTTCGTCGAGGATGACGAGGTCGGCGTCGATCAGCCGGCCGGCCAGTTGGCCCTGCTTGCCGGCGACCTTCTCCTGCTCAAGCGTGTTGACCAGCTCGATGGTCGAGAAGAAGCGCACGCGCCGACGATGATGGCGGATGGCTTGCACGCCGATGGCCGTAGCCAGGTGCGTCTTGCCGGTGCCCGGGCCGCCGACGAGGACGACGTTCTGGCGTTCGTCCATGAAGTCGCCGCGGTGCAGCTGCCGGATCAGTGCTTCGTCCACGACGCTCTGGGTGAAGTCGAAGTGGCTCAGGTCGCGGTAGATCGGGAAGCGTGCAACCTTGAGCTGGTAGTTGATCGAGCGCACCTCGCGCTCGGCCACCTCGGCCTTGAGCAGGGTGGCCATCAGCGGCAGGGCTTGCTGGTACAGCGGCGCGCCTTGCTGGGCCAGTTCATCGAGCGCCTGGACCATGCCATGGAGGCGCAACGATCGGAGGGTGGTGGCGATGGCGTCATGCGACATGGCGTGATCTCCGCAGGTGGTCGTACCGCGCCACGTTGGCGACCGGCTCGATCTGCAGGGCAAGACCCGGCGGCGCGGTCACCGGTGCCGGCGGCGTCTCGCCCAGCAAGCGGCCCAGCAGGTTGAGGATGTGGGGTTTGGACGGGGCCTTGGCCTCCAGTGCCAACTCCACGGCGGTCAGCACGGCCTGCTCGTCGTACTGCAACACCAGTGCGAGGATCTCGACCATCTCCCGGTCGCCGCCCGGGCGCGCCAGCAGGATCGCCTGCAGCTTCCGGAAGCCCTCGGGCAACTGGGCGAACGGCGCCCCGTTGCGCAAGGCGCCCGGCTTGCGCTGGACGACGCTGAGGTAGTGCCGCCAGTCATAGATCGTCCGACCGCCATCGTGGGCACGGTTGATGCGTCGGATGTGCTCGGCAATCACCTGACCCTCGGCGGCCATGACCACGCGATCGGCGTAAAGGCGCACGCTGATCGGCCGGTTGGCGAAGCTGGCGGGCACGCTGTAGCGGTTGCGATCCACATGTACCAGGCAGGTCGGTGTGACGCGCTTGGTCTGCTCCACGAAACCGTCGAACGGCGCAGGAACAGGCATCAGCTGAGGCTGCTCGTCCCGCCACACCTCGGCGAGGGTGCGGTCGCGCCACTCGGGATGGGGCAGCGTCTGCCACATCGCCACGCACTGTTCCTGCAGCCA
>DAIAZB010000748.1 GCA_027443745.1 Thiomonas sp.
CGTCGAGGCGGAGTTGGCGATCTACCAGCGCTGCCACCCGAATGGCTTGGTGGTGCCAGTCGCATCTCCCGGCGGTGCCGCGCGCGACATCGCGCAACGCATCACTCGCGGTCAGGGCCCTGACCTGGAGGACATCGACTATGCGAGGCTGTTCCATGCATCCCTTGGAGCCGCCGTGTTGCGCGTGGGTTCGTCTGCAGGTCAAGCGGGTGCCAGGTAGGCACACGCGCCGGCGCCTTGGCCTCTGCGGTCCACGGGCACATTGACGCCAGCGAGCCATCGAACCCTTGAAGTCGCCGCCCCTGCTCGCTGGCGGAGAGCAGTCCAGCCAACCTACGGCACAAATCCGTCACAACAAAGCCAAAGGGGTTAGCTCCAAATGAAGCTAACCCGTTGATTTTATTGGCTCCCTATGTGGTGCGAAGGTAAGCGTCTGGCGAACCCATCTTTTCAATGAATTGTGGCTGAGCGAAGTTTGGGGTTTTTGGAGGCTTCATGCGAACAGACAAACTCAGTGAGGAGCGGATTCGCGAGATCCTGACCCGCGTCGATCAACTCAAGGCCAGCGGGATGAGCGCCGAGGCATTTGCCCAAAGCCAAGGCGTCCCCTACGGGCAACTGCGCGGCTGGCTGTCGCACGCACCGCGCTGGCGAGCCCAACTCGCGGGTCTGGCCCTGCCGCTGCGACGCAGCGCTTTCGTGCGCGCCCAATACAACCCGCCCCCGGCGGCGGATGGAAATCCCCAGCCCGGGCACGCCCGCATCACCTGCGTGGCGGGCAGCCGCCAGGCGCAGATCGACTGGCCCGTGGCGCATGCTGCAGAGTGCGCGCAGTGGCTGCGTGCCTGGCTGGGGTGAGCCATGCTGCACATCGAGGCCATCTGGCTGGCCGTGGGCAGCAGTGATCTGCGCGGCGGCATGGACAGCCTCCTGGGTCAGGTTGTGTGGCCCGGTTTGGCTCAGCGCAACGGCACCACGCCTACGTGTTTGCCAACCGCCGCGCCACAAGGCTGAAGGTGCTGGTGTATGACGGCGCGGGAATCTGGCTGTGCACGCGCCGGCTGCAGGACGGCCGGCGCGTCTGGCCGCAGGACGACCGGGGTGACCTGCACCTCAGCGCCGAGCAATGGGGCTGGCTGGCCGCCGGTCTGCCCTGGCAACGCATGACCGCGCATCGCACAGCCGCAGCCATTGCCGTGGTGTAACCACCAGGCACCCCCAGGCGTTTGTCGATTGGGGAAACGCCCACTTCTCGCGCGTGCGTGCGCGCGAGAGAATTTGCCCATGTTCGACGCGATCGATTCCGACCGACTGCAGGCCCTGGGGGACGATCCGACGGCGCAGTACGCGCGTGCGGTCATTGCCCGGATGCAGGTGGATCTGAAGTTCAAGCAGACCAAGATCGAGGCGCTGAGCTTCGAGCTGGCACGCCTCAAGCAATGGCGCTTCGGGCAATCGAGCGAGGCCCTGGACACCCAAGGCCAGCTCTTTGATGCCAAGACGCAGGCGCTGCTGCAGGCCGAGGAGCAGGCCGAGGACCGAGCCGCCAACGAGGAGCGCCGCGCGCCCCCCAAGCGCACGCCCAGGCGCCAGCCCCTGCCCAGTCAACTGCCGCGCATCGAACACCGCTACGAGATCGAGTCGGGACGGTGCCCGCAGGGCCACGCCCTGCGTCGCATCGGTGAGGAGATCAGCGAACAGCTCGACTGCGAGCCCACGCGATTCTTCGTGCACCGGCACATCCGCGCCAAGTACGCCTGCGCATGCTGCCAGACGGTGTCGGCTGCGCCCATGCCTGCCCAGATCATCGACAAGGGCATCCCCGCTCCCGGCCTGCTGGCGCAGGTGGTGCTGGCCAAGCATGACGATCACCTGCCGCTGTATCGCCAGGAGGAGATCTACCGCCGCAGCGGCGTGCACATCGCCCGCTCGAGCATGGCGCAGTGGGTGGGCATCTGCGGCGTGCGCCTGGAACCGCTGGCTGCAGCGATGAAGGCGCACGTGCTGAGCCAGCCCGTGTTGCACGCCGATGAGACCCCGGTGGCCGAGCTGGCTCCAGGCACCGGACGGACGCACCGCGCCTATGTCTGGGTCTACCGCAGCGCGGGCACCCCGGCCGTGGTGTTTGACTATTGCGCCAGCCGCGCCGGTGCGCATGCGCGCGACTTCCTGCAGGATTGGTCAGGCACGTTGCTGACCGATGACTGCAGCGGCTACAAGGCGCTGTATGCCCAAGGCCAGGTCGTCGAAGCGGGTTGCTGGGCGCATGTGCGGCGCAGGTTCTTCGAGGCGCACAAGCTGGCCGGCAGCGCCATCGCGCAGGAGGCACTCGAGCGCATCGGGGCCTTGTATGCCATCGAGCAGACCCTTCGGGAGCATCCACCCGATGGGCGCGCCGCCATGCGCCAGCACCAAAGCCAACCCCTGCTCGATGCCTTGCACGCCTGGCTGCTCGACCAGCGCCAACGCCTGGCCAAGGCCGACGCCACGGCGCGGGCCATCGATTACACCCTGGGCCGCTGGAGGGCCTTGTGTGTGTTCGCCAGCGATGGATGCGTGCCGATCGATAACAACGCGGTGGAAAACGCCATCCGCCCCCTCGCCCTGGGCCGCAAGAATTGGCTCTTCGTGGGCTCGCCCCAAGCCGGCAGCCGAGCCGCCGTGCTCATGACGCTGATCGAATCGGCCAAGCTATGCGATGTCGACCCCTGGGCCTATCTCAAGGACGTGCTGACGAAGCTGCCCACCTGGCCCAACAGCCGCTTGGGCGAATTGCTGCCGCACAACTGGGCCAAAACCCACACCCCCGCACCAAGCATCTGACCTTCACTTCAGGTGTCAAGATGGGTTCGCTGGACGCATACCTATGGCCACCCACATGATCTGCAAGACAAGGAGCGATGACCGTATCGGCGCCCTGACGCTCATCCTGCTGTGCTTTTACTGGCTATGGGCAAGTGCCTGGCAGCCCTATGCATTCACGGCCCGCGACCTCCTCGCGCAG
>DAIAZB010000749.1 GCA_027443745.1 Thiomonas sp.
TCCGGGTCAATAGAATCCGCAGCGATGAATCTCACCTTCGCCGCTGTGCTTGCAGTTCTTGCCGCCTATCTGCTCGGCTCCATTGCTTTTGCCGTGGTCGTGAGCCGCCTCATGGGGCTGCCGGACCCGCGCAGTTTCGGCTCCGGCAATCCCGGCGCGACCAATGTGCTGCGCTCAGGCAGCAAGTTGGCCGCCGCATTGACGCTGCTGCTCGATGCCTTCAAAGGTTGGCTGCCGGTCTGGCTGGCGTTATGGAGCGCCCAAGCGGGATGGCTTGCCCCCGCCACGGTGTCCTCGGTGGTCTTGGCCGTTTTTCTGGGCCATCTCTACCCCGTCTTTTTTCAGTTCAAGGGGGGCAAGGGCGTGGCCACTGCAGCCGGCATCCTGCTGGCCATCAACCCGTGGCTGGGCTTGGCGACGATTGCAACCTGGTTGATTGTTGCCATCTTCACGCGCTATTCGTCGCTGGCCGCGCTCTCGGCAGCGGTGTTCGCGCCGCTCTATGACTGGCTGGGTCGCGGATTGGTCTGGAAAGGTGACATGGCCATGCTGCTGGCGGTCGTCATCATCTCGGTGCTCGTGGTGTGGCGGCACCGCAGAAATGTGCGCAATCTGCTGGACGGCGAGGAAAGTCGCATCGGACGCAAGCAGCACTAGCCTGGACTCTTGGCCCTTAACGTCGATGGTCGATCAGTTACGCGCCGTCAAGGTCAACTGGTCGGCGTCGTGCCGCAAGTCCAGGTGCTTGAGAAAGCTCATGCCCAGCAACACGATGGGCAGTGACGAGTCCTGGATGACAGCTGGTACTTCGCGGCGTTCGATGGTGCCCACGCGCACGGAACTCAACAGGATTTCGGTCGCCTGCACGACGCCGTTAGCTGTGTGAACGGACATCGGCCGTCCGCCTTGTAGTGACAGGCCGAGTTGAGTCGCCTGAGCCCGGCTCAGCGACACCATGGTGGCTCCGGTGTCCACCATCATGCGAACGAGTTTGCCGTTGATGCGCCCTTCCGTGACGAACTGCCCGTTCGGCAGTGCTTGCAGGACGGTCGATGCCGGACCCTTGCCCGCCAAGTTCACGGGGCTTGCGCCCACGCGCAGCTCCTGCTGTTGGCCCCCCACGCTGACCACGGCCGAGCTGTCGCCCACACGCACGACTTTCACGCCCTGCTGGCTTTGCCCCGCGGCAACGGCCTTGGGCGCAGCGCCGTCGATGACCAGCAAGGCTTTGTCGCCGAAACTGCCGACCAGACTCACACTCTGCGCGCAGGCTGCGGCGCAGCCGCCGAGAAGGGTCAAAGCCGCGAGCTGGCGTAGCCGTAGCCATGCCGGCGGCTGACATATGTCCGCCAAGTCGAGTGAAGCGCGCATCATTCGCGGAAGTTGGTGAACGACAGCGGCGCGTCGGTGATGGCTTTCGTCAGCAAGGCCATGGCGGCTTGCAGGTCGTCGCGCTTGGCCCCTGTGATGCGGACCACATCGCCCTGAATGGCCGATTGCAGCTTGAGCTTGGACTCCTTCACCGTTGCGGTGATGCGTTTGGCCAAGTCCTGAGGAATGCCGGATTTCACGGTGATCACCTGCTTGACCTTGTCGCCACCGATGGTCTCGATCTTGCCGAGATCGAGAAAGCGCACGTCCACATTGCGCTTGGCCATCTTGCCCATCAACACATCACGTACCTGGCCGAGTTGGAAGTCGTTGTCAGCCCAGGCGGTGATGAGCTTGTCGGTCAGATCAATCTTGGCAGAGCTGCCTTTGAAGTCGAAACGGTTGTTGGTTTCCTTGCCGGTCTGGTCGACCGCGTTGCGGATTTCGATCAGGTTGGGCTCAAGGACTGCATCGAATGATGGCATGGCGCTGGATCGGGCGAAGATAATGGTCGTTTGACCGAAGCCACCGATTGTATGGACCTGCAACTCGAAACCCACGTTCCTCTGGCCGCGATGAACACTTTCGGCGTGGTCGCGCATGCTGCCCGTTTGGTGCGTGTGCGCAGCCAGCGTGAGGTGCGGCAGCTGGTCGACCACGCCGAACTCGGCGTGCTCCCGAAGCTTGTCCTGGGTGGCGGCAGCAACCTGCTGCTCACGCGTGACCCGCAGGAGCTCGTCGTCAAAGTCGAGATCGGCGGCTTGCGCAAGGTGCGCGAGGATGCCGATGCCATCATCGTGGAAGCGGGTGCCGGTGTGGGCTGGCACGATCTCGTGCGCTGGAGCCTGGAACAAGGCTTCGGGGGGCTGGAGAATCTTGCCCTCATCCCCGGAACCGCGGGTGCCGCACCGGTGCAGAACATCGGCGCCTACGGACTGGAACTGGCGCAGCGATTCGACTCACTGGATGCCGTGGACCTGACCACCGGTCGCGTCGTCACGCTGGATGCGGCTGCTTGCCGCTTCGGCTATCGCGACAGCCTGTTCAAGCATGAACTGGCTGGCAAGTCCATCATCACGCAACTGCGTTTGCGCCTGCCCAAACCTTGGAGGCCGGTGCTCGGCTACGCCGATCTGGAACGGCATTTCGGCAAACTCGGCATTGCCGCGCCCGATGCCTGGCAGATCTTCGAGGCGGTATGCGCCATCCGCCGCGCCAAACTGCCTGATCCGGCGTTATTGGGGAACGCTGGAAGCTTCTTCAAGAACCCGGTGGTCAACCGCACCATTCGCAATGAGATCCTGCAAGACTTCCCCGAGATCGTCAGCTATCCGTTGGACGATGGCACCTACAAGCTGGCTGCTGCCTGGATGATCGACGCCAGCGG
>DAIAZB010000750.1 GCA_027443745.1 Thiomonas sp.
GCGCAGGCCAGCATGTCGTGCTCCAGCCGGTCGTTGCTGCGGTGGACGATCTGGTTCACCGCGAACGGTGCGGCGGGTTGATCTGGATGGGCCTTATCCCACGCCGCCAGCGCCTCGGTGATCTCGGCCAGCCATTCATCGAGTTGCGAGGCGGGTCGTGCGTTGAGTGCTGGAAAGCTGCCCACGATGCCGGCCGTGCACTGCGCAATCACCAGCTTGGGGTTGGAGATGATGAACAGCGGCGAACCGATGACGGGCAAGCGCAGCGTGGATAAAACAGTGGGCAGCGCCATGGTCAGAACGCCTCCACAGGCAAGGCCATCACGCTGTGCGCGCCCTGCAGCACGGCGTCATGCCATGCACCGCAGCGGGGCAGGATGTGGGCGCAATAGAAGGCTGCCGTGCTGCGCTTGGCCTGGGCAAAAGCGACCTCCTCTGCGGGCAGATCGGCCGTGGCCAGCCAGGCTTGCGCCAGTTGCCAGCCGGCCATCAGCGTGCCCGCCAGCATCAGGTACGGCACGCTACCCGCGTAGGCGGCGTTGGGATCGGACTTGCCGTTGGCGGCGATGAACTGCACAACCCGCTCGTAGGCGGCGCGAGCGGCGGCGAGCTGCACGGCCATGGCGCTGGCCTGGGGGTCGCCCGTGGCCTTGAGTGCTTCTTCGGTCTGCCCAACGCGGCGGGCAAAGTTCAGCGCCAAGGCGCCGGCATCGCGCACGGTTTTGCGACCCACCAGGTCGTTGGCCTGAATCGCCGTGGTGCCTTCGTAAATGGTGAGGATGCGCGCATCGCGGTAGAACTGGGCCGCACCGGTCTCCTCGATGAAGCCCATGCCACCGTGCACCTGCACTCCGAGGCTGACCACCTCGATGCCCATTTCGGTGGAGAAGCCCTTGACCAGCGGGACGAGAAATTCATACGCGGCCTCGTGCGCGGCGCGTTGGTGCGCGTCGGCATGGGCGCGGCCTACGTCATGCAGGCCGGCCGCCACCAGGGCCAGCGCGCGCGCGCCTTCGGTGAGGGCGCGCATGGTCATGAGCATGCGGCGCACGTCCGGGTGATGGATGATGGCCACGGACTGCGCCGCGCTGCCATCCACCGGGCGCGACTGCACGCGATCTTTCGCATAAGCGGCCGCCTTTTGATAGGCGGCCTCCGCCACCGCGATGCCCTGCAGGCCCACGGCGTAGCGCGCAGCGTTCATCATGATGAACATGTATTCCAGGCCGCGATTGGCCTCGCCGATCAACTCTCCCAACGCCCCCTCGCCCACCGCGCCCTTGCCGTCGCCGAACACCAGCACGGCGGTCGGACTGGCCTTGATGCCGAGCTTGTGTTCGATGGAGGCGCACCACACATCGTTGCGCCGTCCGTCGGCCAGAACCTTGGGCACGATGAACAACGAAATGCCCTTGACCCCGGCTGGTGCGTCCGGCAGGCGGGCCAGCACCAGATGGACGATGTTCTCGGCCATGTCGTGCTCGCCATAGGTGATGTAGATTTTTTGGCCGAAAACGCGGTAGCTGCCGTCCACCTGGGGTTCGGCCCGGGTGCGCACCAGCGCAAGATCGGAACCCGCCTGCGGCTCGGTCAGGTTCATGGTGCCGGTCCACTCGCTGGAAATCAGCTTCGGGATGTAGCGCTGTTTCTGATCGTCGGACCCCGCGGTGAGCAAGGCCTCGATGGCGCCATCGGACAACAGCGGGCAGAGCGCGAAGCTCAGATTGGCGCTGTTGAGCATTTCTGTGCAGGCCGCGGAAATGCACTTGGGCAGGCCCTGGCCGCTGAACTCCACCGGATGCTGCAAACCCTGCCAGCCACCCTCGGCGAACTGCTTGAACGCCTGCTGGAAGCCCGGCGTGGTGGTCACCACCCCGTCCTTCCACATGCTGGGCTGCAGGTCACCGGCGCGGTTGAGCGGCGCGACCACGTCCTGGTTGAACCTGGCGCACTCCTCCAGCACGGCCCGGGCGGTATCGGGCGTGGCGTCGTCGAAGCCGGACAGTTTGGCAATGGAATCGAGGCCTGCGAGACGCTCGAGATCGAACATCATGTCGCGGACCGGGGCGATGTAGCTCATGCGAGTCTCCGGCTTGGGGCTTGTTGCGGATGGGCCGTCGACGCGGCCTTTGCAGTTTGTGAACGCGCTCGATGCGTCAGAGTTGTTGCACCATTGCCGGCACGGCGGTGAACAGATCGGCCACCAGGCCATAGTCGGCCACACCGAAAATCGGCGCTTCTTCGTCCTTGTTGATGGCGACGATGACCTTGCTGTCCTTCATCCCGGCGAGGTGCTGGATGGCGCCGGAGATGCCGACCGCGACATAGAGCTGGGGCGCCACGATCTTGCCGGTCTGCCCCACCTGCCAGTCGTTGGGCGCGTAGCCCGCGTCCACCGCGGCGCGGCTGGCTCCCATGGCGGCGCCGAGTTTGTCGGCCAGCGGGGTCATCACCGCCTCGAAGTTTTCCTTGCTGCCCAGGCCGCGTCCGCCGGAGACGATGATCTTTGCGGCGGTGAGTTCGGGCCGTTCGCTCTTGGTGGTTTCGCGCCCGACCAGGCTGGACAGGCCGGTGTCGGCCACCGCGGCAATGCTGTCGACCGCGGCGCTGCCGCCGGTGGCGGCGACCGGATCGAAGCCGGTGGTGCGCACGGTGATGACCAGCGTCTTGTCGGTGCTCTGCACTGTGGCGATGGCATTGCCGGCGTAGATCGGGCGGTCGAAGGTATCGGGGCCGAGCACATGGATGATGTCGGACACTTGCGCCACATCGAGCAGGGCGGCCACGCGCGGCGCGACGTTCTTGCCGAAAGCCGTGGCGGGGGCGAGGATGTGGCGGTAGGCGGGCGCGAGTGCCAGCACCTGCGCCGCGACGTTCTCGCCCAGACCGGCACCGAGGTGCGGCGCGTCGGCGCAGATCACCCTGGCCACGCCGGCGGCTTGTGCGGCGGCCTGCGCCACCGCGGCGCAGCCTTCGCCCGCGACGAGCACATGCACCTG
>DAIAZB010000751.1 GCA_027443745.1 Thiomonas sp.
CCAGCAGCATCAGCGCGCCGATCACCGTCAGGCTGCGGTTCTCGAAGCACCACTCCATGAGCCGCCGGATCATGGGGCGCTCCGGCCAGGGGCCATGGTCATCCCGGCCATCGACCCCGCGTCAGGGGGTGGCGCCGCTGCTGGCCTCGCAGGCGGTGTGGCCGTGGGTGTCGCCATGGGCGCGGGCATTCGCGCGGGCATGGGCCCGGCAACGTTGGCTTGCGGGTCGCTCGTGGGTGGCATGCCCGGCATCGCTCCCGTGGCGGGCATGTCGCTGGCGCCGCGCGTGTCGGGCTGAGCGCCGAGCATGCGCGCCTTGACCGACTGGAACTGCGATTCGGAGTACAGCAGGAACTGGGCGCTTTCCACCACCTGGTCACCCGCCTTGAGCCCCCGGGCGATGACCACCCAGCCGTTCGCCTCGGGCCCAAGCGCAACCTGCACCGGCAGGAAATGGCCGCCCGCCTGCGCCAGCATGGCGTAATCGCCATCCTGCGTGCGCAGCACCGCGCTGCTCGGCAGCGCCAGCGCGGTTTGCGCCTGGGCCTGCACCGTGGCGTTGGCATACATGCCCGGGCGCAGCGTGCCGCCGGGGTTGGCGAAGCTCAGGCGCGCCGTGATGGTGCGGGTTTGCGGGTCCAGCGTGGGGTAGAGAAAGTCCAGGCGACCATCCCAATTCCGCCCGGGGTAGGCCGGAAGCTGGAGCTGCACGCCGTCGCCCAGGCGCACCCACGGCATCTGGTAGTCATACAGCGCCACATTGACCCAGACCCGATCCAGATTGGCGATCTCGAACAGGCTGTTCTGCGACGAGACATAGCTGCCCTGGCGAACGTTCAGCGCCGTCACCACACCGCTCTCGGGCGCCAGGATGGGAACGTCGCGCATCGGCTGGCCCGAGGCCTCCAACTGCTTGAGCGCAGCCTCGGGCAGGCCCAGCAGCAGCAGGCGCTGTTTGGCCGCGGCCAGCAAACCCTGGCTGTCGGGGTGACTGCCGGGGTGGCCATCGGTCGCGCCGGCTCGCTGGCGCGCAATGCTGTATTCCTGCTGCGCGCTGTACAGCTCGGGCGAGTAAATCTCTGCCAGCACCTGGCCGCGCGCCACCGGGTCGCCCACGGCACGCACCTTGAGTTGCACCACCCAGCCGGAGAAGCGCGGGGTGACGGTGGTGATGCGGTTCTGGTCCACGGCCACGGTGCCCACGGTCTGGATCGCCTGGCCCAGGGGGCGCATCTGTGCGGTCGTCAGGCGCACGCCCAGGTTTTGCGTCAGGCGGGGGTCGATGCGCACCCCGGCTTCGGCCCCACCGGCTTCGGCCTGGGCGTAGACCGGCACGTAATCCATGCCCATGTTGTCCTTCATCGGATGGTCCGAATGGATCGCCGGATTCATCGGGCTGGCCCAGTACAGCACCCGGCGCTGCGGCGTTGCAGCGGGGGCATAGACCGGCACATAGTCCATCCCCATGTTGTCCTGCATCGGGTGGTCGGCGTGGATGGCGGCGTTCATCGGGTTGGCCCAGTACAGCACCCGGCGGCTTGCTGGCGCTGCCGCCGAGGCTGCCGCGGAAGCCGAGGCCGTCGCGGTGTTCACCGTCCCGGTTTGCGAGGCGCCGTGCGGCAGCCAGCGGCTGCTCCAGAGGCCCGCGCCGATGCCCGCCAGCAACAGGCCGAGGCCGAGAGTGAAGGTTCGCAATGTCATGGCTGCTGCTCCGAAGGCGTTGTCAGGTAGTCGAGTTCGGCCTGGGTGGCCAGCAGATCCCGGCGCTGTTGCAG
Source organism: Thiomonas sp. (assembly GCA_027443745.1). The sequence continues at coordinate 1,776 of DAIAZB010000751.1, forward strand.
GGTCTGGAGTTCAAGGACCAAAACGGCTTGCTGCGCCTTGAGCACGTCGCCCATGCTGGCGCGGCCGTTGCCGTAGGCGGTGAGGGTGGAGTCGTACGCCTCATGCGCCAGCGGCAGCATCTGCGCGTGCAGGCGCTGCCATTTCTCCTGCTGGCTGCGCATGCGCGCCGTGGCCGAGCGAATCTGCTGCTGCAAGGCCAGCCGCTGGTCCTGCTCGTCGTAGCGGGCTTCCATCACCTGGGCGCGGGCGCTGTCGAGTTCCTGGTCCAGCCGATGGCTGGAGAAAATCGGCAAGTTCATCGACACCCCGGCGGAGAAAAAGTTGGGAGAGCCCGGAAAAAAGCTCTTGCCGTAGGAGGCGCCAACCGTGATCTCGGGCAAGTAATCCTTCTTCGCCACCTGCACGCCGGCCTGGGCGATGCGCACCTTGGCCTGGGCCATGCGCAG
>DAIAZB010000752.1 GCA_027443745.1 Thiomonas sp.
GTGCTGCATTTCAAGGCGGCGCTGGAAGAGCGCCTGTTGCGCCAGCGCTGGCCGGATTACGCGGCGTACGCCCAGCGCACCCGGCGCTTCATTCCCGGCGTGTGGTGAACCAGGCGGCCGCCGTGAGCAGCAGGCAGCCGGCCAACACCGTGGCATCGGGTTGTGCCATCAGACCCCGAGCAATCCAGGCGTTGAAACACCAGGCCATCAGCACCGTGGCCAGCGGCGCAAGCCGCATCAGCGTGGCCAGAGGCCTGGGACGTTGTGCCACCCCGGGTGCGAACCACAGCAGCGGCAACGCCAAACCGCCCAGCAACACCTGCGCACCGAGCGCGGCCCAACCAACGCTGCTTGGATGTGCCAGCCAGTTTTCGCCTGCCGCCACTGAAGCCACGGGCAGCACCACTGCCGCGCCGATGAGTTGATAGAACAGGATTTTCTCGCCGCCGCAATGCATCAGCCTCGGGCCGCGCGCGATGCGGGCCTCTATCGCCCAGACCCCACCAGCCAGCAGGGCGACGGCGAGGCTGGCGGCCGCTGCCGCATGAGCGGCCAGCAGCAAACCGGCCGCCGCAAGGGCCAGGCCAGCCAGCGGCCTCATGCCAGACTGCGCAGACCGGGCGCGCAGCCCATGGCCTCGGCGGAGCACCTCCCAGAGACTCAGGCAGGCTTGTGCCGCCACAAGCGCGGCGAAGACCAGCGCCACGGCTTGCGGTGCCGGCAGGCGCGCCAAAGCGAGATACATCAGGCCCAACCGGGCGCTGAACAACAGGCCGAGCAGGGCGCCAGGCGCAAGGGTGTTGTCCTGCGCGAACACCGGCACATTGCGCCAGCGCGTCCACAACCACACCAGAAACAGCGCCGAGGTGGTCGCCACCGAAGCCTGCAGCAAGGGCGGAACGCTGGCCGCTGCCAGGCCGATGGCCAGTGGCTGCGTGGTCCAGAGCAAGCTGCTCGCCACAGGACCGGACAGCACGCTGCCAGCAGTGGCAGCACCGGATTCCGGGGTGGCGACGTGATGGCTCATCGCCGACAGTCCAACGCGCTCCAATCGCGACCCGCCCTGGAAGAGATCAAGACAAGCTCACGTCTGTGGCTGCGCAGGACCGGCTCGCCTCCGTGCCTGGACCTCAGCTCTTTTTCGCATCGCGGTCTGCCGCCAGAGCCGCGGCCACGCCTGGGCGGGCTTGCATGCGGGCCATGAAGGCTTGCAGTGCGGGCCAACTCGTGAGCGCAGGGCCGGTGGCGCCGGCCCAGGAGAGTACGGTGTACAGGTAGGCGTCGGCCACGGAAAAGCCGCTGGGCAGCAGATAGTCCTGCTTGGCGAGGGTTTGGCTGATGAGGTTGAAGCGTTCGCCGAGACGCTGCTTTTGCGCCTCTTTCACAGCGTCGGTGGAGGCCGGGTTGAACAGCGGGCTGAACTGTTTGTGCAACTCGGTGGAGATGAAATTCAGCCACTCCTGCAGGCGGTAGCGCTCCAGCGTGCCATGGGCCGGGGCGAGCTTGGCATCAGGCTTGCGGTCGGCCAGGTACTGCACGATGGCCGGGCCTTCGGTGAGGATGCTGCCATCGTCGAGTTGCAGCACGGGCACATAGCCCTTGGGGTTGATGGCGCGGAAATCGCCGCCGCCGTCCAGGGTCTTGGTCTGCAGGTTCACTTTCACCATGTCGGCCGGCAAGCCCAATTCGCTGAGCACGATGCGGGGCGAGAGAGAACAGCTTCCGGGGCTGAAATACAGTTTCATGCAAATCTCCAGGTTGGGCCGCGTGGCCGGGAACGTCGAGGCATCGCGGCGACAGCAAAGGGTATCGATGCTAGTCCGCGCCCCAGGTTTTTGCAGGCGCGGATCGGGGACGGCGCCCAGGCCGGGGCGCCGCATGCGCTAGCAAAGGTGGTAAGAGCCTGGCGGGCAACCCGCCGCAAGTTCGGGCCGGCTTCAGGCTGGCCCACGGGGCGGCCGCCGCTGCCTGGGCGCGCTCAGCCGTCGAGCCCTTCCTGCACTTGCTCGGCGGCGCGCAGCACGGCGCGCGCCTTGGCCTCGGTCTCGCGCCATTCCATCTCCGGCACCGAATCGGCCACCACGCCGGCGGCGGCTTGCACATAAAGCCAGTGGTTCTTGATGATGCCGGTGCGGATGGCAATGGCCAGGTCCATGTCGCCGGCGAAACTCCAGTAGCCCACGGCGCCGCCGTAGAGGCCCCGGCGCGTGGGTTCGAGTGCGTCGATGACCTCCATCGCGCGAATCTTGGGCGCGCCCGACAGCGTGCCGGCGGGGAAGGTGGCGCGCAGCACGTCGAGCGCCGACAGGCCAGGTTTGAGCAGGCCCTCGACATTGCTGACGATGTGCATCACATGCGAGTAGCGTTCGATGGCGAAGGCCTCGGTCACCTTCACGCTGCCGGTCTGGGCGATGCGGCCGAGATCGTTGCGCGCCAGGTCGATGAGCATCAG
>DAIAZB010000753.1 GCA_027443745.1 Thiomonas sp.
CGACGACGAAAGATCAGCCATGTCTTCCCTCCCCATGCAGCGCACAAACCCAGTGACGGGTGAACCGTCCGCCCTTGGATCGGGCGCCAGCCCTGCTGTGCCGACAACCCTGGACGTGGTGCGTGCCAGCGATTTGCCCTATGCCGATTTTCTCCAGCATTACCTGCGCGCGAACAGGCCGGTGGTCATCGACAACGCCGTGACTGCCTGGCCCGCGCTGCGGAAATGGACACCGCACTATTTCAAGCAGAACTTCGGCCAGCATCCAGTCCAGGTGTCCTACACCAAGCGCATGACCTTCGCTGATTTTGCCGATGCCGTGCTGGCCTCCAGTGAGCAGAGCCCCGGCCCTTATTTGTTTCGACTTTTTTTCCACGAGCACCTGCCCGAGTTGCTGCCCGACCTCATCCCGCAGAATGTCTACGGCTTTCCGCTGCGGCACATCAGCCCACTCATGCCTGAACGCTGGAGGCGCCCCGACGGTTTTCTCAAGCTGCTGATGGGCGGTCCCGGCAGCAAATTTCCGGTGATGCACTACGACCTGGAGCACGCCCATGCGCAGATCACGGAAATCTACGGAGAAAAAGAGTATTACCTGTTTCCGCCCGAAGACACGCCCTATCTCTACCCCTCGCCGGTTCAGCCCAACCTGTCGCAAATCGACCAGCCGCACAAGCCTGACCTGCAGCGCTTTCCGCGCGTCGCACAAGCCTCGCCGCACCACACCGTGCTCAAGCCGGGGCAGATGATTTTCATCCCCATGGGCTGGTGGCACGCAGCGCGGCCACTTTCCATTTCCATTTCGGTTTGCACCGCCATCTTGGACCGCTCGAACTGGCCCGGCTTCGTGCACGATGTCTGCGACAACAACAACACCCCGCAAGGTCGGCCATTCGAGCGCCTGCTCAAGCGCAGTTATCTGCAGAGCGCCGGTGCCGTGATGCATGCGATGGAAAATCTGCAAACAACCGCGCCAAACCTGGCGCGCGCCCTTGTTTTCCCGGCCAAGCTCGCACCCATTTCCGCAGAAGTCAGCCCCGAGCCTTCGGCACGACCGCTGAACATCCGCATACCCACCGCCTGAGGCGGCACGACGCCGATTCCTGCGCTCATGCGCGACGCGATGCGCCGGCTCCGACAGGCTGGGCAAGTCGGTGAACGACGCGCCTGCAACGTGTCATCACATCGTCATGTGACCATCATCGAACCGTCACATCCTGTTCGTATTGTATGGATAGGAACAGGAGTCATCGATGCACGATCACCGAGAAGTCGAGCCGGGCCTACGGATCTTCCACGAGCCGGAATCGCCCCAGGGGAAAAACCAGGCTCATGCCGGGCGCAGAGCTGTCGCAGGTGGCGAATATGCTGCCGACTGCACAGGACTGACCATGGCCTGGGCGCGCCAGCCACACGAAGTCCTTGAGGCCCAGCGGCTGCGCTGGAAAGTGTTCGCGGATGAGCTTGGGGCGCGCATCGCCACACCTTCACCCGGTTACGACATCGACATCTTCGACCCGTATTGCGATCACCTGCTGGTGCGCAACGCCGAGGGCTTGTTGGTGGGGACTTACCGCGTGCTGCCGCCGCACCAGGCCCAGCGCGTGGGCGGACTCTATTCAGAGACCGAGTTTGACATCACCCGTCTGGTGCACCTGCGCCCACGCCTGTTGGAACTGGGGCGTTCCTGCGTGCACCAGGGCTACCGCAGCGGCGCCGTCATCATGGCGTTGTGGGCCGGCCTGGCGCAGTACATGCGAAGCAACGGGCTGGACGCGATGATCGGCTGCGCCAGCGTGTCCATGCGCGACGGCGGGCATTACGCCGCCAGCCTCTGGGCACGGCTGCGCCAGACCCATCTCGCCGCGGTGGAGGATCACATGCAACCGCGCCTGCCGCTGCCGGTGGCCAGCCTGCGGCAGGATGTGCCAACCGAAGCCCCGCCGCTGCTCAAAGGCTATCTGCGGGTGGGGGCCAGGATCTGTGGGGCGCCCGCCTGGGACCCGGACTTCAACACCGCCGACTTCCCCTTGCTGATGCGCCTGGCGGATGTGAACCCGCGCTACGCGCGCCATTTCCTGCATGCCCCCGACACCCGAGCGGGTCCGGCGGCGGTGTAGACATTACACCGTTGCAACGGTGTCGAGATGCAATTCGACCCCGGCACGCTGCCACTCGGCAACCTCCTGCTCGAGGCTGTACTGCGTCAGCGGCGAGGCCTTCAGCCAGCGGGCGCCGACCTCGATGCGCGCGCCCTGCACACCGCTCATGCCCGTGCCGGGCTGCAGCCGCAGACCGCCGGGTTCGACATCGTGACGGTTGCGTGCCATGAGCACGGCCAGGCGCAGCGCCAGCACGGCGCGCAGGTCGAGATTGATGGTGTCCAGGCCGCCGAGCTTCTTCAGCTTGCCGCCATGGCTCAACACCATGTCGGCCATGGTCGCCTGCTCGCTGCGGGAAAAACCGGGCATGTCGGCATTGGCCACGATATAGGCTGAATGCTTGTGATACGCGCTGTGGGAAATGGACAGCCCCACCTCGTGCAGCGCTGCGGCCCAGCGCAATGTTTGCTGCTGAATCGAGGTCGCGTCCGGGTTGAGCTGCAGGAGCAAAGCCAGCGCCAGTTCCTCCACGCGCACAGCCTGTTTCACGTCCACGGCGTATCGCTGCATGAATTGCTGTACGGTGAGTTCGCGCATGTCCTGCTGCTGCTCCCGGCCGAGCAGGTCGTAGAGCACCCCGAGGCGCAAGCCGGCGTCGGTGGCTTCCATGTCCTTGATGCCAAGCTCCTCGAACACCCCGAGCATGATGGCGAGGCCACCGGGTGCCACGGGAATGCGGTCTGACTTGAGGCCGACCATCTTCAGGGTTTCAAGGTTGCCGGCACGCACATAGATTTTGCGCAGCTCGCGCAGGCCGGTGCGGGTGATGCCGAGAGACGGTCCATGCGGATTGAGTTGGTTGCCGACCAGGATGTCGGCCAGCGCACGCGCCGTGCCGCTGGAACCCACGGCATTGGTCCAGCCGGTTTTGCGGAAGGCGCTTGCGATGATTTGCACCTCCCGCCGCGCGGCCAACTCGGCCGCCTTCATGCGCTGCTCATCCACCAGTCCGCCAGGGAAGAAGTCGCGGCTCATGGAGACGCAGCCGATGTAGAGCGACTCCATCAAGCGCGGCTCGTGGCCCTGGCCGATGATGAACTCCGTGGAGCCGCCGCCGATGTCGACCACCAGCCGGTTGCCCGCCGCAGGCGCCACCGAGTGCGCCGCGCCGATGTACACCAGCCGCGCCTCCTCGCGTCCGGCGATGACTTCGATGGGAAACCCCAGCGCCGCTTGGGCACGCTCCAGAAAGGCGTGCGCGTTCTTCGCCACGCGCACGGCGTTGGTGGCCACGGCGCGCACCCGCTCCGGCTGGAATTGGCGCAGGCGCTCGCCGAAGCGGCTGAGCGTGATCAGGGCGCGCTGTTGCGACTCTTCGGTGAGGTTCTTGTTGGCATCCAGCCCCGCCCCCAGGCGCACCGGTTCGCGCAGCGAATCCAGCGGATAGATCTGTGCGCCGTGGCTGTTCTCGCTGGCCTTGCCCACCAGCATGCGAAAACTGTTGGAGCCGAGATCGACCGCTGCCAGGTGTTGGATGTTCAAGGACATGAGCGCGATTGGAATGCCGGACAATGACAGGCGTTTGAAACTGTCATGGTGATTTCACAAAACAGTGACATCCTAAGCGCTCGTTGATGGCTTTCGCCCCGCCCTGCCAGCTTGTGCACAGCCCCCATCCATGTCCGACTATCTCGATCCACGACTGCTCAATCGCGAACTCGGCATTCTCGCCTTCAACCGCAGAGTGCTGGCCCAGGCCGAAGACCCGGACATTCCGCCCCTTGAGCGCCTGCGCTATCTGTGCATCGTCTCGTCGAACATGGATGAATTCTTCGAGACCCGCGTCGCGCAACTGCAGGATCTGCTGGAGCACGACAGCAACAGCATGACGCCCGACGGACTGCGCGTGATCGATGCGCTGCAACTCGTCGCGGAGGAGGCGCACACCCTGGTCACCGAGAAGTACCGCGTGCTGCAACAAGGCATCTACCCGCTGCTGCAATCGGTGGGCATACGCTTCGTCACCAGCGGCGAATGGACGCCGGCGCAACAGCATTGGGCACGCAGCTATTTCGAGCGCGAAGTGTTGCCGGTGCTCACCCCCATCGGCCTCGATCCGGCACACCCTTTCCCCAAGGTGCTGAACAAGAGTCTGAACTTCGCCGTACTGCTCGACGGTACCGATGCCTTCGGCCGCAATGTCGACCTGGGCGTCATCCAGGCGCCGCGCGCCCTGCCCCGGGTGCTGGCCATGCCGCAGGAACTGGGCCAGCACCGCTACAGCTTTGTGCTGCTGTCATCGCTGATGCAGGCTTTCGCCGGCGATTTGTTCAGAGGCTTGGGCGTGCTTGGCGTGCACCAGTTCCGCGTCACGCGCAACAGCGAGTTGTTCGTCGACGATGATGAAATCACCAATCTGCGCACCGCCCTGCAAGGTGAACTGCGGGCCCGCCATTACGGCGACGCCGTGCGCCTGGAAGTTGCCGCCGGTTGCCCGCAGCCCCTGGTGGAGCGGCTGATGCGCGAAAACGGGCTCAAGCCTGAGGACTGCTATCCGGTGGACGGGCCGGTGAATCTGATGCGCCTGCAAACCGTCATCAACATGGTGGCCGAGCCGGCGCTGAAATACATCCCGCACACACCGGCCCCCATCCCGCACTGGCCGGGGGCCGGTGCCGAGGTCTTCGATCGCATTCGCGCCGCCGACGTGCTGCCGCACCATCCCTACGACGAGTTCGCCCCGGTGGTGGACCTGGTGCGCGCCGCCGCGCGCGACCCCGACGTCCTGGCCATCAAGCAGACCATTTACCGCGCCGGCCACAACTCGGCGCTGATGGAGGCGCTGATCGAAGGCGCCCGCAACGGCAAGGAAGTGACCGTGGTGCTGGAGTTGATGGCGCGGCTCGACGAGGAAACCAACATCAACTGGGCCGCGCGCCTGGAGGCCGAAGGCGCGCATGTGGTGTACGGCGTGGTGGGCTTCAAATGCCATGCCAAGATGCTGATGGTGGTGCGGCGCGAAAAACGCGGCCGGCGCGCGCCGCAGCTGTGCCGTTACGTGCATGTGAGCACCGGCAACTACCACATGCGCACCGCCAGCCTCTACACCGATTTCGGCCTGATGACGTCCGATGAGGCCATTTGCGCCGACGTCAACCAGGTGTTCCTGGAAATCACCGGCTCATCGCAGTTCGAGCCACTCAAGCGACTGTGGCAGTCGCCGTTCTCGCTCCTGGACAACCTGCTCAAGGCCATCCGCAACGAGGCCCGTGTCGCCAGGGCGGGCAAGCGGGCGCGCATCTGGGCGCGGGTGAACGCGCTGCTGGAACCCACGGTGATCGAGGAGTTGTACAAGGCTTCGCAAGCCGGCGTTGACATTCGCCTGCTGGTGCGTGGGCCTTGCATGCTGCGACCCGGCGTGCCGGGGCTGT
>DAIAZB010000754.1 GCA_027443745.1 Thiomonas sp.
ATCGTCATGTCGGTTCCTTGTCGAATAAGGGACGGGCCACGCGGTCGGGACTGTTGGCGCAGTCGCCGGCCGCATCTTTTCAGGCGCTCATAAGCAGTTCGTAAGCGCTCCGTATAAAGTTACGACAAGTTCCACAAAACAAAAAGCGGCCGCAAGTCATTGACCCATAAAGGTGCGCAAGGCTTACAATAGCAGCTTAAATCAACGTAAAGTGCGGGTACGGAAAACTTGAAAACCGGCAACGGGCAACCGTTCGTGAGTTCGAATCTCACCGCTTCCGCCATAACTTGAAATAAAGCCGCCGCGTGCGGCTTTTTTCTTGCCTGTAAGTCGTTGAATCCATAGTAATTTATAGGGTTTCTTGTCTCAAGTGACGTCAGGCGATTTCACGATGTCTCGGCTTTGACTTGTCTCGCGAGTTGTATAACAGCGGCGCTTTTCCAGCACCCTCGACAACCTCGCTATGCCTCCACTCACCGCCCTCGAAATCCGACAAGAAGCCGCCCGCCGTACCGACAAAACCCGCACCCTCAGCGATGGCAACGGTCTGAATCTCATCGTGCCCGCATCCGCCGCCAATGGCAATCCGCGCTGGGTGCTGCGCTACACGAAAGATGGGAGGTCCAGCATGCGTGGACTTGGTCGCTATCCAGAAGTCTCCCTGCTCGACGCACGCAAAGCGGCCCTTCAACTCCGCGCTCAAATCCAAACCTCAGGACCACCACTGACGGCGCAGCAACAACGCGCATTGATTCAGGCCACTGAGCCCGTTGAAAATGTCACCTTCGCCGTTGCTGCCCAGCGCTGGTTTGATGCCACCAGTGAACACCTGACCCCGAAGCATCGTGCTCAGGTCATCAGCAGTTTGAAGGCGCATGCTTTCCCCACCCTCGGCAAGAAGCCCTTGGCCTCCATCAAACCAGGGGACATTGAAACCGTCATGCGCCGCATGATGGCCCCATCCAACCCCCTCATGGAAACAGCCAGCCGTGTGTTCCAGCGCATCAACGCCGTCTTCGAATATGCCGGCCGCCAAGAGTGGTGTGCCAACAATCCAGCCTCCGTGCTGCGGGGCGAGCTCACGCGCCTGAAAAAGCAGGTGCGTCGGCACAATCCAGAAGGCCACCATGCCGCGATCTTGGACGATGTCGGCATTGCGGGTGTACTCCAGGCCGTCGCGGCTTACCGAGCACAACAAACACGAGCAGCCTTGGAGGTCATCATCTACACCGGCTGCCGTAGCGGTGAGCTTCGCCAGGCAACCTGGGCGGAGATCGGATAGTTGTCGCCGACAGCTCAAGATAGTTGACGCCGGGCAGGATGCGTCTCGGCGCAAACTTCGAGGCTGCGGTCTTGAGCTTTTCGATACTTGCGCTATATCAATCTGGCGGTGACTGGCCATGCGATGATGAGCTCATTGTGTGATTGGTTGCGCCTCGAAGGAGCATCATCAAGATGCCGTAAGCCTCCTCCGTGCGAGACCAGCCACGACGACAAACAGCGCACCCGATCAAGCCCAGAGTCAGACATGCCAAGTGATCCCCAGCAAGACGTCGATCGTTCCCTGCAGTGCGACCTGGCATCGCCCCCGGGGGCCGAAACGCTCACGCGGCGCCAAGTGCTGGGTGCCGTTGCGGCCGGTGGCACGCTGTGGGCGGCGCGTCTGGCCCGAGGCCAGGGCATGACGGGACAGCACATGGGGATGATGGGCGGCGCAATGTCGGGCATGTCCGGCATGGGAGCGCAGCCCATGACGAAACCGCAAGCTGCGTCGTTCAACCGCCGCCTCCCCATTCCAGCCCAGTTGCACGGGCAACCCGAGGCCGACGGCAGTCTGGCCTATGCACTACGCATGGCGCAGGGCAGGGTGGAGTTGCTGGCTGGCGTGCAAACGCCCACCTGGGGCTACAACGGGGCCTATCTCGGGCCCGCCCTGCGCGTTCCGCAAGGCAAGCCGGTGCGTATCACCTTGCACAATGATCTGAACCAATCCACCACGACCCACTGGCATGGCGCTCACGTGCCGGGGCGCATGGACGGCGGCCCCCAGAGCCTGATCGCGCCGGGTCAATCGCGGGACGACACCTTCACCCTGCATCAGCCCGGCGCAACCTTGTGGTACCACCCGCATCCAGATGGACGAACCGGGGCCCATGTCTACGCCGGGCTGGCGGGATTGCTGTTGCTGGATGACGGCGTCGATGCATCCCTGGGGTTGCCGCAGACCTGGGGAGTGGACGACATTCCCGTGATACTCCAGGATCGCCGCATCGCTGCGGACGGCACCCTGCTGTACATGACGGGCATGATGGATCGCATGGGGATGAAGGGCAATCGCTTCCTGGTCAACGGTTGCGAGCAGCCTCATGTCCAGGTTCCCGCGCAATGGGTGCGGCTGCGCGTGCTCAATGGTTCCAACGCGCGGGTCTACAACCTCGCGTTTGCCGATGCCCGTGGCTTTCAGATGATTGCCGGCGATGCCGGCCTGCTGGCGCATCCCGTGGAGATGCGCAGCCTGTTGCTGGCCCCGGGCGAACGCGCGGAGCTGCTGCTCGACCTTCGCCGATTGCAGGGCAAGACGCTGATCTTGCGCAGCGACTCGGGCACTGTCGTTCCCGGGCTGAGCAGCATGCCGATGGATGCCGACGCCTTCGACCGCGAAGGTTTCGAGCTGCTGCAACTGCGGGTGACGGCCCCCAATGCAAGGCCGAGCCGGCTGCCTGCGAAACTGGCCGCCCCATCTGTGCTGCGAGCGGATGCGCCGCTGCGGCGCTTCAGCCTCCAGGGGATGCGTGCCATGATGGCCGGCGGCATGGGCGGGATGATGAACGGAATGATGGGCCGGCAGGCAGGTTCGGGCAACACCGGCCCGGGCGGGATGAGCCTGGGGGTTGGCATACAGCGCCTGTTTTCCATCAACCACCAGTTCATGAACATGGAGGTGATCAACCAGCGTGTGCGCCTGGGCAGCACCGAGATCTGGGAGGTCAGCAACGATGCGGAGATGGCTCATCCGTTTCATCTGCACGGCACGTCGTTTCAGATCCTGTCGCGCAACGGCATGGCTCCGCCGGACCATGAGCGCGGCTGGAAGGATGTCGTGTTCGTGCGGCGGGACGAAACGGTCCGCCTGATAGCCCACTTCGGTCAGCCCGCCGCCCAAGATTACCCATTCATGTACCACTGCCACATCCTGGAGCACGAGGACAACGGCATGATGGGTCAACTGACCGTGACATGACAAGCGGCCACGTGTCGGGTTTTCAGCCTGACCAGCCCATTCCGGAATGAAGCGATCGGCATGAACACCAGCAGCGTCATCGATGTCTCCGGACAGGTATCGAGCCTTTCCGCCCACGGCGTCGAAAAACAGCTCCGGCGCCTGCCCGGCGTCGCCAACGTGCAGGTCAACTACGTCGCTGGCAGCGCCACGGTCGTGTACGACGCGGCCTTGACCAACCTGGCGGCACTGCAGGCGCAGGTCGAGCGTTGCGGCTACCACTGCCGCGGCGAATCGGTTCCCGACCACCTGTGCGAGCCGCGTGAGGAACACGCCGTGAGGCATGCCCAGGGTGCGCACAAGGCTGGGTTAGAGCGTGGCGGAACCGGGCTCCAAGGCGCCGAACACGACGTCCATGCCGGACGTGCGACCGGCATGGACGCCATGGCGCACGACATGGGCCATGGCGCCGGCATGGATGCGCGTGACATGGCACGAGACATGCGCAACCGGTTCTGGGTATGCCTGTTGTTCACGCTCCCGCTGTTCGTCTACTCGCCCATGGGCGGGCTGTTCACGCCACCGGCGCCGCCGTTCGGTCTCGTCGTCAAGGACTGGCTGTTCGGCCTGGCCAGCGCTGCGGTGATCTATCCGGCCTGGCCCTTTTTCGTCGCGGCGGCTCGCGCATTGCGCAACGGCGTGCTCAACATGGCGGTGCTGGTCGTGCTCTCCGTCGGCACGGGCTATCTGTTCAGCGTCGGCACGACCTTTTTCTTCCAGGGGGCGCAGTTCTACGAGGCCGTGTCGGTGCTGCTGGTGTTCATCCTGCTGGGGCATTGGCTCGAAATGCGCGCCCGGGCCGGCGCATCCGAGGCGATCCGCGCGCTCATGAACCTGGCGCCGCCCAAGGCGACGCTGCTGCGCAACGGCGCGGAAATCACGGTGGCGACCTCCGCGGTGCTGCCGGGCGACCTGGTGCTCATCCGCCCCGGCGACAAGATTCCGGTGGATGGCGAGGTGCTGGAAGGCGCCTCGCAGGTCGACGAGTCGATGCTGACCGGCGAGTCGATGCCGGTGGGGAAAAAACCCGGCGACGCGGTGATCGGAGCGACCATCAACAAGAGCGGCAGCTTGCGCTACCGCGCCACCAAGGTGGGCACCGACACCGCGCTGGCGCAGATCGTCAAACTGGTGCAGGAGGCGCAGAACTCCAAGGCGCCGGCGCAATTGCTGGCCGACCGCGCATCGCAATGGCTGGTGGTGATCGCCGTCCTGATCGGCGTGGCGACCTTCGTCGCCTGGTACGTCGTCCTGGGGCAGCCGCTGCTGCTGGCGCTGGCACTGACCATCACCGTGTTCGTCATCGCCTGCCCGGACGCACTGGGCCTTGCCACCCCGATGGCCGTGATGGTGGGGACGGGGCTCGGCGCCATGAACGGCATCTTGTTCAAGAACGCCTCCGCGCTGGAGGACGCGACCCGGTTGAACGTGGTGGTTTTCGACAAGACCGGCACGCTGACCCAGGGGCGGCCGGAAGTTGTCGAGTTGGCGTTGGCTGCCGGTATCGCGGAGGACGATCTGCTGAAGACCGCCGCGGCGGTGGAGAAGTTCTCCGAGCATCCGCTGGCGCTTGCGATCCTCGGGCGCGCCAAGGGTCTTGCGCTCGAACCCGCCAGCGCGTTCACCAATATCGACGGCATGGGCGCCCGTGCCGAGCTGGGTGGCGACGTGGTGCTGCTGGGCAACGACAAGCTGATGGCGCTCGACAAGGTCGACATGAACGGTCTCGAGGCTGATTCGCAGCGGCTGCAGGGACAGGGGAGGACGGTGGTGCACGTCGCACGCGCGGGGAGGCTGATCGGTCTCGTCGCCATTGCCGACGCCGTGCGCGCGACCTCCGCCCCCACCGTGGCGGCGCTCCACGCCAGGGGCGTGCAGGTGGCTATGCTGACCGGCGACAACCGGCCGACTGCGGAGCGCATCGCCCGCGAGATCGGCATCGACATCGTGCTGGCGGACGTGCTGCCCGGCGACAAGGCGGCCAAGATCAGAGAACTGCAGGGGCAGGGCAAGCGGGTCGGCATGGTGGGCGACGGCATCAACGATGCACCGGCGCTGACGCAGGCCGATGTCGGCTTCGCCATCGGCGCCGGAACCGATGTGGCGATCGAAAGCGCCGACGTGGTGCTGATGAAAAGCGATCCGTTCGACGTCGTCGGCGCGATCGAGCTGTCGCGCGCCACGCTGCGCAAGATGCATCAAAACCTGTGGTGGGCGGTGGCCTACAACGTCATTGCGTTTCCAGTGGCCGCAGGGGTGTTCTACCCCTTCACCATCAGTCCGGAAGTGGCGGCGCTCGCCATGTCCGGCAGCTCGGCGCTGGTGGCCGTCAATGCCCTGATGCTCAAGCGCACCCGGCTGACCGGCATTCGCCTCGGCGCGACGACGGGCACCGTCGTCGCGCCGCAGATGGCTACGGCGCAGGTTTGAGATGCAGCCGGGAGAGCCACGCACCAAACGATGCCTTCAAGGACCGTTCATCACCCACTTCAACCCGTTCTTTCCTCAAAACCGGAGATCGACCCATGAGTGATTATGTCTTTACCGTGACCAGCCCGAAAGGCTTCGAGGCCACCGTGCAAGCGGCGACCGAAGCGTTGAAACAGGAGGGCTTCGGCGTCCTGACCACCATCGACGTGGCCGCCACGCTCAAGGCCAAACT
>DAIAZB010000755.1 GCA_027443745.1 Thiomonas sp.
GCGGTCGGGCGCAAGGCGCGGTTCGTCCACGGGGTAATCCACCAGCGCCATCGCCGTCTGCCGTGCACGCAACGCCGGACTGGCGCACACCACCCAGGGTTTGGGCACATGGGCCTTGATCCATGCGGCCACGCGGCTGGCGTCGCGTTGGCCCTGGCGGGTGAGAGCGCGGCGCAGATCGACCTGAGCGTCCGCGTCGACATCGCCGCATGCGTCGATGTCTTCGGCTTCGGCATGACGCCAGAAAATCACATGCAGGGGTGAATGCATCAGGGCGTCCTCGAACGGTTGTGGCTGCTGCAAGCTTTGCTTGTGCTCGGTGAGACGCTGACTTTACCCAAGGTTTGTGACAGCGGCGCAAGCGGGCGGACCCCAGCGGATGGACGTCGCGGCTTGCAGTTGCAGCTCCCAAGGCGCAGCACCCAAGGCCAAGTCTGCAATGCTGCGGGCAGGCCGGAGTGGACAGGCCCTAAGATCGGCAGACGGACAACCTGGAGCTCGCCATGTGGATGGATCACCATGATTTGCTGCGCGAATTTCCCGAGGAGGCGAAAGCGATCGTCGCGCTGCGGGAGCGCAACGGCCATTTCGACGCGCTCTGCGCGCGCTTCGATGCGGTGAACGCGGAAATCGTGCGCATCGAGCGCGGCAAGGAGTCGGCCGGCGATGCCCAGCTTCACATGCTGCGGCTGGATCGGCTCAAGCTCAAGGACGACATTGTGGCGTTGCTGCGCCAGGGTTGAAACCGCTGCGCAGGGATGCGTATCCGGTCAAAGCCTGGCGGGTTCGTGCAAGGCGTTTGCCTTGGTGGCCGCGGCCAGGGCCTGTGCCAGTTGGGTGGCGCTGCTGCACAGGTCCACCGCATGCCTGGGCGCGAGTTGGCACGCGCGCTCATGCAACACGGCGGCACATGGCAGCGTGGCCTGCTTGCTGGCCAAGGCAATGGTGTTCTCGCCGTCCTCCGCCAGGATGGTGACGACATGCTCACCGAAGCTCTGACGCAGCCGTTGCACCAGAACGTCACGCAGGCTGTCCTTGGCCCAGATGTTCGACGCCAGAACACCGCCGGGTTGCAGTGCGGCGGCACAGTCGTCGAAGAAGGCCTGGCTGCACAGCGCGGGCGGCAGACCATCGGCGTCGAAGCCGTCGAGCATGAGGACATCGCAGCAAGCCGGATTGTCGTGCAGCCAGGTGGCGCCGTCGACGCACAGCACCTGAAGCCGGTCGTCGTCGGGCGGGATGGCGAACAAGTCGCGCATGGCGATGACCTCAGGGCTGATTTCCAGCGCCGTGAAACGGGTGTGCGGCAGTTGGGCGTGGCAGTATTTCGCCAGCGAGCCACCGCCCAGACCCAGCATCACGATATGCCTGGGTTCGGCCGCCAGCAGCAGGAAGGCCATCATGCTGCGCGTGTAGTCCAGCACCAGTTTGTCGGGTGTCGCCACACGCATGCGGCTTTGCACCGTGGCCATGCCGAAGTGCAGCGAAACTTCACCGCGTTCCTGGCAGATGAAGGGCTGGCCGGCGGCTTTGCGGCGCAAGCGTTTCATGGCGGCGGCCATGTCGCGTTCAGTCGGCTTGGCGGCGCAGGGCCGGGAACAGGATGACGTCGCGGATGCTCGGGGCGTCGGTCAGCAGCATCACCAGCCGATCGATGCCGATGCCGCAGCCGCCCGTGGGCGGCATGCCCACCTCGAGCGCGCGGATGTAGTCGGCGTCGTAATACATCGCTTCCTCGTCACCGGCGTCTTTGTTGGCGGCCTGGGTGGCGAAGCGCGCAGCCTGGTCTTCAGGGTCGTTGAGTTCGGAAAATCCGTTGGCGATCTCACGCCCGGTGGCGAACAGCTCGAAGCGCTCGGTGATGCCGGGGTCGGCATCGCTGGCGCGCGCCAGCGGCGAGACCTCCACCGGATAGTCGACGATGAAGGTGGGCTGCCACAACTGGGCCTCCGCCACCGCCTCGAACAGGCCGAATTGCAATTCGGCCAGGCTCCAGTGCGCCGGGGCCTTGGCGCCGGCGGTTTGGATGCGCGCACGCAGCACGGCGGGATCCGTGGCTTCGGCCAGGCTGAGCCCGGCGACCTGCACCAGCGAATCGCGCACGCTCATGCGAGCGAATGGCGCTTCGAGATCGACTTCGCGGCCCTGGTAGGGCAGGCGCGCGGTGCCGCAGGCGCGAATCGCGGCCTGGCGGATGAGCGCTTCGGTGTAGTCCATCATGTCGCGGTGGTTCCAGTAGGCGGCGTAGAACTCCATCATGGTGAACTCGGGGTTGTGGCGTACCGAGATGCCCTCGTTGCGGAAGTTGCGGTTGATCTCGAACACCCGCTCAAAGCCACCCACCACCAGGCGCTTGAGGTAAAGCTCGGGAGCGATGCGCAGGAACATCTGCTGGTCGAGCGCGTTGTGGTGCGTGACGAAAGGCTTGGCGTTGGCGCCGCC
>DAIAZB010000756.1 GCA_027443745.1 Thiomonas sp.
GCAACCCATGCGCACGGAACCAGCCTCACTATCCTGCGCCCACCCGATGAAAAGACTGTGCTCGATCTGACCCATCAGGCTGCCCTGAGGTGGCTGCTGGCACTGGTGTGGCTATGGAACGCCGTCACGTCGCCTGCAAACTTCCTCGAAGGCTTGTAGCGGTAGAATAGTAGTCCTTGCGCCAGTCAGCGTTTTTTCCACTGGAAAGGACGAGGAGGAGCCCAAGACTCCGCCACCTTACGAATCACCTCATCACTCACCGAAAGTCCGGACAGCTCAGCACGTTCCGCTTTGTCCAACCGCCCTGGCATCGCCATCTCATCCTTGGCAGACTCCCAGTCCGATAGCGCGATGATCCTGCTACGACGGCGGTCAGCGATCAGGCCCGCAACCACGGCTTGGTCTGCATGTTGCCACCTACCTGGCTTGAACCTCATCGCAGAACCTCCGGACTCCAAAAGAAGTGTTTGTAGTCATGGGTGAGCTCAATGAACCAGCTGTCTCTTCGTTCTATGCGTTCTGACTCCGAGCCTGGGATTTCCATGTCAATCTGGGCGAAGTAGGGTCTGACGACCACTACCGTTCCGGAGTCGCTCTGGCTCTCCAACGCCGCATAGCGGTACCTGTCCGGCAGGACAATTCTGGATCCCCCGTTAGCGACCTTCATAAGTTGCCTGATAGCGGCATGAATGTAACTAAGTCGGCGCGCCGCCTTCTGGGCATTCTGATTGACCTGGTCCTCCAGCTTAAGCTGGTCTTCTGGATCAGACAAATAGCATTGTTCATTCACCTCCTCGCCGATCGATTTCCACTGCAAGTGCTTAAGGAAACGGAGATCTTCAAGGATCAAGGAGATCGCACGATCATATTCTGGATTTCTATGCAGAAAGATCGCCTTTTCCCACAAGTCATTCGATTCGATATCAGCGATCTTCGGCAAGGGGCCAGGTTTCGCGGAGCCTTCCATTTCGGCTTCTTCTATTGCCTCTGGAGTATCTGTGACGATGCTATCCCAAGTGGCAACAATCAGATTGATAGCACCGGCGTTCACCTCCTCTTGAGCCAAGGCAAAGCCGCGAAGGCTCTTGTAGACACTCAAGCGTCTCTTTGCCAAGCTTGACACAGTTCGAATAAACTCGTCTAGATCGGTCTCAAGCAAATGAACGACCGATCGTGCTGAAGTGCAAACTAGTGTTTCGACCGACTGCAGAGATGTGGCGTTAGTCAGCGTCGCTTTGAAGTCCTCGAAGCCCTTGCGAGCAACGCGTTCACACCCGTCGACACGGTTGGCCTCGTGCCTAAGACACAGATCGGACGCAAGTTGATACAAACGATGATGTAGATCGCCAACGATCTTAGACTTTTCTCTTTCCAGCTGATTGGAAAGTTTGGCAATCTCAATTGCCACGACCTCAGCGTCGCGCGCCGATGCCACTCCATTTTTTGGGTTGAGCGCAGCATGGCTTGACTTGTAGATCAGCGACTGTATAGCCGCGATACGCTCAGCAACGCTCCCTATACCCAGCAGTTGCGAGCAATAGAGGTAAAGGCTGGGGTCGACCAACAGGTCGTTTGCGCGCTTGTAGGTGGACCTCACAGCATCGATGCGAGTATTATCTGACGGCGAAGCGAATAGCTCCGCAGCGTACTGGCGCAGCAGCGTGCTCAGCAGATCCAGCGAAGCTGCCGCCTTATTGCCGCCGCCTGTTTCCTTATAGAGCGGATCGCCGGACATCCGTATCTGGTCCTGGATCTTGTTCGAGAGATCCGCCGTTCTCTTTGCTTCCCGAGCCAGCTTGAGCGCAAGTCTGGCGAGCACCACCGCAACCAGTGCGCCGGACAGGGCCGCAGCAGCAGTCATGCCGTAACCGACATAATCGGTAGCATCACTCAGCCATTGACTGACAAGCCAGTGGCTGACCATAAAGATCATTATCACGACAGACGACAGAATCAGGAACGTCAGGACCGGAGACTTGCCTACCTGCTTGTCCAGCCACGTGTCCTTATCGATCCGGTTGTCGTCCGTCGTGCCAAGCGCGCGCGCGTTCATTTCCCAATGCGTTCTCTCAGGCATGTCTGGCTCCACTGGCGTGCTCCATCTCCACGCGCAGCGTGCGCGTGGCCAGGTCCAAGCGCCCGGCGATGGCGATCAACTGGGTCAGCGTCATGCCCTTCAATGACAGCGACTCGCGCTGGCGCAGGCTGGGCACATCGAGTTCGTGTCCGAAGAAGCAGCCGACCATGGCGACGGATGCCAGCCCGCATTCGGCGGCCTCGGTTTGCAGCAGCATCGGCAGCCGTCGGCGACGGCTGAAACCGTGCCCGGGCAAGGCCGGATCGGCAGCAGTTGCGCTCATGGCGTCGCCACGCTCGCGGGGTGCGGCGACGTGTGCGGCGCCTTGGGGTGCGCGGCGGACTGGTCATCGCCCTGCACCAACCACGCCAGCAGGCGCCGGCGCGGCAGCACGATTTGCCCGCGCAGCGCGATGCCTGGCTTCAGCGCGGCACCGAGCGTACCGCTCGCCGCAGGGCGCAACAGACGCACTACCACGCGATACAACGCAGTACCGCGTGCCGTGCCTAGCGCGGAGGCAGCGGCGCCAACGACCGGTACCGGATCGATGCGCGCCACCGTGCCGAGCTGACGCAGGTCCGCGTACGGATAGACGTCATAGTGCAGTCGCACGGGCAGGCCGGGCCGCACGGCGGCGATGGCGCCGGCCGGAATGAGCAGTTCGGCGTCGAGCGTTGGGCTCGCGGGCGACGCTGTAGCGATCAGCACGCCTTGTGCATGAATGCGCGGCGTGTAGTGGGCGAACCACAGGAAGGCAAACAAGACCGCGACCAGCACCGCCGCCGTGGCGGCCACCAGCCGGTGCGCCAGCGGCGTGTTGATCAGGATGCGCCCCAGCAGCGCCTGACGCTGCGCTTCCAGCGCCTCGGGTCTGAACAGCCTGTGCCCCTCTACCGTACTCGCCGCACTCATCCGAGAGTCCTTGCGCAAGTGGTCGTGTGGAGCGATTTACCCCCACTTCGGTCGCAAAACAAGTCGCGGCGCTCATACTTTTTCGTGAGATTGATGAGCGGGCAATCGTTAGTTGGCGTGAGGTCACCGCGCAGCGTGGCGCTCGTGCGTAGGCTGGAGCACATGCGCAACATGTCTGGCGTTTTCGTGCAGTTGCAGTAACGTCGGTGATCAGTTTCCCGGTTTTTTCCAGTCAAACAGCAGGAAGCCGTGATCAGCACGATCCGTATGCAGGCCAAGCGACAAAGCATCGGTCACACCCCCGTCGAGTGCGGGATTCGCGTCAACGGACATCATCAATCCTGGCCCGATCCGGCGCACCCCCTCGTTTGGGGGGATTGCATGCAGTGGCACGGGTTGCTCACGATGCCATAGGACAGTCGCACCTTTCACGCACGATCCGCGGCGTGCAGCAGCTCGACGCGAAACACTTTGCCGCGCGAGTGCGACACGTCCCAAACGGGGGGGCGAGAGATGCCGGTGCATCGCGCAGCGTTCAATAGCGGCAAGCATTTTCGTGCATGGCGACTCGTCATCGGCATGGTGGTTGC
>DAIAZB010000757.1 GCA_027443745.1 Thiomonas sp.
GCATGAAAACCATCGGCGCCGTCTCGGTCATGACGCGCAACATGCTCATGCAAGGCACGCCCGACATCGAAATGCTGGCCCGCGCCGACATGGTGGCCCAGCTCGCGCTGGGGCTGGACCTGGCCGCGCTGAGCGGCAGCGGCACCGCCGCGCAGCCGCTGGGCATCGCCAACGTCGCTGGCATCACCTCGGTGGGCACCGGCGCCAACGGCGACGCCATCACCATCGACAACCTCATCGATATGGAAACCGGCGTCATGGCCGCCAACGCGCCCGAGGACTCGCTGGCCTACCTGTGCAACGCCCGCACCGTGGGCGCGCTCAAGAAACTCAAGAGCACGACCGGCGAATACCTGTGGGTGACCACCGCCGACATGGGCCGCACCGGCACGCCGGGCGAGATCAACGGCTACACCGTGGCGCGCTCCAACCAGGCGCGCAGCAACCTCACCAAGGGAACCGGCACCAACCTCTCCGAGCTGTTCTTCGGCGCCTGGAGCGAGCTGCTCATCGGCGAGTGGGGCGTTCTCGAGGTGCAACCCAACCCCTACGCGGCCAGCGTGGCGCGCCAGGGCGGCATCGAGATCCGCGCGCTGCAAAGCATCGACATCGGCGTGCGCCACGCCGCGAGCTTCGCGGTGATGAGCGACGCCATCACGGGCTGATGCAGCAGGGGCCGCGCCAACCCGCGCGGCCCCGTTCGCCACCCACCCCACAGGACACCGCACCATGGCCCAACCCGTCAATTTCACCGTGCGCGCCGGGTTCACCTACACCGACACTTCCGGCGAAACCCCGCGCCGCTACGCCTCCGGCGAAACCATCCGGCTCGACCCCGCCATCGGCGAGGCCGCGCACCAGCTCGAACGCACCAACCCGCCCGCGCAGGCCAAGACCCTGGCGCAAAGCGTGGAGCAGGCCGTCGAAAACGCCGTCGATCGCGTGCTGGGCATCGCCCCGGCGACCGACCCCACATCGGGCCAATTGCCGTGATCGACACCACGCTCGACGTCGCCGCGATGCTGGCCGATTTCGGCCAGCCTTGCACCTGGTCCGCCGCGCCCGGCGGCGCGCGCACGGCGCAGGCCATTCTCAACGCGCCCGGCGCCGACCTGCTCGGCGGCCAGGTCATCAGCACCGAGTACGAAATCCTCTACGCCACGGCCGACCTTCCGGGGCTGGCCAGCGGCGCGCAGTTGTCCATCGCCGGCGTGAATTACCAGGTACGCGAAATCCACGCCCTGGACGACGGCGCCACCGCCCACGCCACGCTGGAGAAGGTGTAGCCATGGCCGCCAGCATCCGTGAGCAGATCCTGCAGGCCCTGGCCGCCAAGCTGCAAACCGTGGCCACCGCGGGCGGCGCGCAGTTCTTCCGCCAGCCCGTGCTGGGCATTCCGCGCGAGCAGTCGCCCGCGCTCACGCTGGACGTGCACGGCGAAGCCATCGACCCGCGCGGCAACAGCCTGGTGGACCGGCACCTCACGGTGCGCGTCATCGCCATCGCCCGCAATCTGGATGTGTCGGCCGGCTATGCCCAGGCGGACGCCCTCATCGTTGCCGCCCACGCCGCCATCATGGCCGACCTCAACGTGGGCGGCCTGGCCCAGGCGCTGCGCGAGGAAGCGTGCGACTGGCAGGAGATGGACGCCGACGCCGCCGTGGCCATGATCCCGGCCACCTACGTCGTGCAGTACCGCACGCGCACCACCGACCTCACCACGGCCACGCCGGCCTGAACCCACCACGCAACCCCACCCAGGAGCACCATCATGTATTTCTCAGGACAAGGCAAGGTCTACATCGGCACGCGCGATGTCAACGGCAACCCGCAGGGCCTCACCTACGTGGGCAACGTGCCCAAGCTGGTGGTCAGCCCCG
>DAIAZB010000758.1 GCA_027443745.1 Thiomonas sp.
GGCCTGCGACCGGTACTGCTGGCCGCCCCCTTCGCTGTCGCCTACGGCCCACCTCCCCACCTTCGCAACGCACCCAGTGACAGGTTTAAGCACTCGTGACAGGTTCAAACCCACTTGTGACAAGGTTAAGCCCCGCCGACATCAACCGCCAGCCAGGCGAGACGCCGGAGGACGACGCCTGGGCGCAGCATGTTGCTTCGGCGCCGGCCTGATCCGCCTTGGAGCAGAGGGCACCGGCAACGCATCATCCACCCAGGTGTTGCCGTGACGAACGAGACAGGCCGTGCCAGCAGGCTTGCACACGAACGCTCGGATGTCGAGCGCGAGCGGCGGAACCGTGACGAAGGCAGGCAGGGGCGCGTCAGGGATGTCGATTTCCGCGATGACGGAGACCTTCGCCCAGCCGACTTGATCGAGCGGCATCACGCGCTCAGCATCGGCCAGTAACGCCTCGAGGTCCTCGCGCGCGCTGCGCAGCCAACGATCGGCATCCTCGTGGAAAGACGAGTCGCTCGACGCGCGACCGCCGCCGCGAAGCAGCATGGCGCGGACCTCGGGTTGGTAGCCGGCATGGCTGGCCCGATGGCAGATGAAGATCTCGATCTCCAGGTTGTTGGCAGCGCCGGACAGGCAGGCCGCCGAAGCGATGCCGTAGAAGGTCGCGCGGAACATGGATTCCATCGCCGGGGCAAACGACCGACCGGCGAAGGTACGCGTTTTGCCGCCGGTGCGCGCAGCAAACAAATCGCCCGATTGCCGCTCTTTCAGATTCAGGCTCATGACAACTCCTCGGCCCTTCGACCAGTGGAAGGGGTTCCGGGGAGTTGTCGATGTGCCAGCTTGGAAGAGCCGCCCGCGGCGCTGATTCCGGCGCCGCTGCCCCAATAGGCGTGAAGATCAACTGCGACGATGATCTCCAAGCAATTTGACGAGACACCTGCACTGCCATGCGGACTCGGCATCGTTGTCCGCCGCAACGACGCAGAGATCGAGCTGGTTCTGCAGGATCTCGAGCGCCATGTCATGAGTGCGATGCGCATGATCATCGGGGTCATCGGGATATAAACCATCCATGGGTACGCAGCAAGTTGTGACGATGCCAGTGACCAGCAGTGTGTAGCGCGCCGCGTCAAGGAGCGCCGTCATGAGGATCTGTCGTTGCAGACGGCTTTTCCGTCGTTTGTCAGCGCGCTCACTGATCAGGTGCTCGAGCTGGAACAGGGTCTGGGGCAGAGCGGGCGACCCGCGACGTAGTGAACCGCGGGAAACCGCAAGGCAGGCCGCCAGTAGCTCGGCATCGTCACCCGAAGGGCGGCAGAGAATCGCGGCATGCTCAAAGCTCTTGCAGGCCATGCCGATGAAGGTACGGCAATAGATCTCCTGTGGCTGGGCGCGCAGCATCCTGAGCGCGGCTGCCGGACCATCGGTTGCAGCGCACGCAACGGCGATACGATTCAAAGGAAGGGCGGCGCCAGCTAGCCGATTACTGCCGTGTTTGGGCTTGTGCACGCACAATAAATCATGCGCCGCCGGGTGCCGTCGCGACGAACTCGCGATGACGCGTGGACTGGGACGGATGACGTTCGACAGATTGGCGTTCGATAACTTGGCGTTCGACGAATTGTTCATTTGCATGAAGCACTCCTGCGCTGCGAGCGGGTCGGGGAGGACTGCATCGGCGCAGTCCGACAAGACGCTGGCTGTCAAAGCCCAGCGCATCACGATCTCGCACGAGCCGAAGTCCATGAATCGATCGTGAATCCGCAGCAAGCCAGCAAGAACAAAGCCTGTAAACGCATTTAGGACAATACAAATTGCTAGCAGAGTTGATCGTGTAGAGCGGCCGCTGGCAACAAGCCGCAGAGCAAATGGCGTCGCGACGCGGCGCTCAGACACACGGCAGCATCCGAAATCCATACGGCGGACTCAACATTGGGCGCAACATTGGGCTCACCCAATCGTGCTCGAACTTGACGCAGATCAAACCGTGGCTGAACAGAATGCCCCTGCAGCGGGCTGGTGGCATGACATCATGAATGTCTGCGCTCGCTCGCGCCCGAAACTGACGCTGCGGGTCATATCTCGTGACGCACCGGGTCAAATCTCGAACAAGACTTGCGATCTGCAGCTATTTTGTGTATAATGAGCATCACGACGCACCCTATCGTCCGCGCAACGCGGATGCCCATCGAACAGCCCGGATGACCCGGGTGATGGGAGAATGGCGTCATGAACACCCGCAAGAACATCAAGAACACCGCCGCGCCAGGCGCCCGCAAGCGCGCCGTGAGCCTGTGGAAGGAAGACCTGGAGTACGCGATGCGCCTGGGCGAGATGACCGACGCCTACCCGCGCCAAGTGCTGCGCGATGCGGTGGCGTTTCTGTACCACGCCCGCGTAACGACCCCGCGCGTGATGCGCGCCGGCGGCCAACCGGAGCGCCGGGAGCGAGGCGACCTCTCCGACTACACGCCAACCCAACCCATGGGCGATGGTGCCAGCCGAGTGCGGCTGGCATTGGACCCCGCAACGGTCGCGGAACTTGCCGAACTGAAAGTGGCCACCGGCCTGAAGCGCCACCAGCTGCTACGCTTGGCCATAATGCGACACTGGAACTGGGCCGAGAAAGTGCGGCACCCGAAGAGCCGCAAGACCCTGGTGCCGGCCTACGACCTGAACGACCTGACGATACTGGGACAGCTGGTGTACGGCGGGTACTGACCGCCAGCGCCGGACCTGGCGCAGCGCGCAAGCAAACACCGGCGCCAAGTGGGCGCCGGTGTTGTGTTCATCAGAGGATCACGCGCATCTTCAACGCGAGGCTCATCGTCGCGGCAAGCCTGGAAATATGCACGGACGACTTCATGACTCCGCGACGGGAGACCCCCTCGGCGCGCATCTGCGCGAGGGTACGAAAACAGACCTGACGGAAGCAGGTCGCCTTGCTCAGCCCGAGATGCTCGAAGCCGGGTTCACCCGGATTGACCTGGATCACCGAGGGCCCGGAACCGCCGGCCAGGCCCTTCGAGGACCCAACCAGCAAGACAAATCGCCCATCGGCATTCTGTCCAAGAACGACCGCGGGATGCAGCCGAACGCCCTGCGATGAGTCAAAAACGCCCCACAAAATGTCACCGGATTGCGGTGATCCCAAAGACACAGTGTCCATGACACTCTCCAGTAAAGGTTCCCTGGAGTTGGCTTGGCAAGGTGTTGGAAGAATCGGCGTGCGGGGCCTCACGCCCCTTCATTCCCCGCGCATACGGGAAATTGACCTTGCCCCTGAATTCCGTACCCCATAGCCGAGGTCATGATCGGGCTTGCCGGGGTAGAGCAGCAAGCCATGTTTGCTCGAACTGCATCGGGCTGACATAGGCCAGCGTCGAGTGCATGCGGGCTTGGTTGTACCA
>DAIAZB010000759.1 GCA_027443745.1 Thiomonas sp.
CTCTTTCGCGCCCACATCCCGGCATCCGTCCGCGTTTTCGTCAACGTGGATGCTCACCAGGCCCTTGATCCCGCCATCATCGAAGGTCTGCTGGCCATCCCGGGCCGGGATCGGCTGGTGGTGGAGTGGACCGAGCACATCTACCCAGGACTCCGCGCCGCGGACTTTTGCGAAGCATCGGCGTGCGCCTTTGCGCGACTGACGCAAGCCGGCTTTGCGCTGGCGATTGACGACGTCGGTTCGGGCTATGACGGCATCGGCCGCGCTCTGCAGGTACGCCCTGCGTTTGCCAAGCTCGATATGTCGCTGACCCATCTTGCCCGGCGTGTCGATCCGCGCTTCCTGCGGGATCTCCATGATCTCTTTGAAGGCGTCGGCGCCCAGGTCATCGCCGAAGGGATCGAATCGGCGGGCGACCTGGAGCGGGTGCGCGCCGCTGGCGTTCGCTATGGCCAGGGGTACCACTTCACGCGCGGGATGGAACGCACTTCGATGACCGATGCGTTAGACGTCTCATGAACATTCCATTCGCTGCTGCAGGCGCTACTCAAGGAATTGGTGCACGCCGTCTGCATTGGGGTCGTCTCGTCATCCCTCTGGCAATTCTTGGTGCTTCTCTGATCGCCACAAATGTGTTGTGGTGGTCAGGTTGGCGGCTCAATCTCACCGAGAGCGAGCCCCTTGGCTGGTATCGGCTGCATCCTCTGGATGTTGGAGAGACGATCCCTCGCGAAGCGAAGATCGAGCTTTGCCCGCCGGCGTGGGTGACGCCACGCGCTTTTCCGTTCTACCTGTCAGGCGACTGCCCGGGCGGCGGCATGCCGATGTTGAAGACCGCGGTCGCCATACCGGGCGACCACGTCGTGGTGAACTTGCGTGGTGTCTGGATCAACGGACGTGAATTGCCCAACAGCGGCCAGCTGCTGCGCTCGGGCACATATCCGTGGCTGCAGTTGCCCCACCAGCAGGGGAGCTTGACGCTGGGTTCCCGGCAGTACTGGGTCTACGGCAGCGGAGCGACGCCGGCACTTGCCGCCCAGAGCTTTGACAGTCGGTACTGGGGACCGATCACCATCGCTGAGATCCGGCGAGTCACCAGATAGCGCTGCTTCAGCGCGTGTGCGTCTTCACCCATTCGCGCATGGCTTCATTCACGCGCGTCTGCCAGCCCTTGCCCGTGCCTTTCAGCGCGTCGAGCACATCAGCATCGAAGCGAATCGTGGTTGGAATCTTGGGGCTGGCCAGTCTGGGCCGACCCATCCGTCGCATTTGTGCGAACTCCGCATCCGTGACTTCGTGGGTGTCCGGGTCAGCCGCAATTCCTGCGTTGATCGCTGCGTCTTCTTCGGGCGTGGGCACGATCAGGGCGCGGCCACTCCTAGTTTTGATCGTTTGCTGCATAGAGCTTGACCTCTCTCAAATTCGCCTTGCGCAGGCTGATGATGCGGCGTCCATCGGCGCGATCCGTGAACACCACGCAAAACAGTCGCCCAGTTGCATCAGGAACAAAGCCAATCACGCGCAACTCGCCGTACTCGCGCCTGGAATCGGGCTTGGCGAGAAGCCCGCCCCAGTCCATCCGTTCTGCCAACGACAGGGACACGCCATGTTTTGCCTGGTTGGCTCTGTCTTTGTCTGGGTCGAACGTGATCTGCATGGCACTTATTGTACTAACAAATACTCTTCGCCGCCACCTGCTGCAACCGGATGCGCAATTCAGGTATGCGCGCCGGGTTGCGCATGCCATCCCTCTCGAAAGGATCTTCCGATGAAATCGATTTTCAAGACTCTCCGGACTGCTGCCGCACGCCGCATGGCCCTGGCCGGTGCCGTGTTTCTGGCCACGATGGCCGATGCCTTCGCCTCCGGTGCGGGTGGCCTGCCGTGGGACGGTGCCATCTCCACCCTGCAAAACGATCTGACCGGACCGGTGGCCACCGGTATCAGTGTGATCGCCTTCCTCGCGGCGGGCGCGTCTCTGGTGTTCGGCGAAGAGCTCGGCGGGATCGCCAAGAAGGCGCTGTACGTCGTCCTGGGCGTGGCCTTCATCGTCCTGGGCAACAAGTTCCTGGCCGTCCTGGGCCTGACGGGCGCGATGGTGGCGTGAGCGCATGCATTCGACCTCCCGCCAGCCGCCACCTCTCCCTGCACACGGAGCCGACGCGCCTGATCTACCGGAAATCCTGATGAGCGTGGTGCAGGTTCTGATGGATCAAGGGTGGGCGGCCTCCAAAATCTCCGACGACCTCAGGCAGACCGCATCGGTCATCGAGCTGATGCACAAGACACGCGGAGTTCCGCAATGATCCAAGACGACGACAAGGTTCCCATTCACGAAGCGCTCAACAGGCCGATCCTCATGCTCGGCGGGGAGCGCAACCTGGTGTTGATGCTGCTCATCGTTGCCGGGGTCTTCATCTTCTCCCTCGCCAAACTCTGGGCGGCGGCGGTCGGGATCGCGATCTGGGTGATCGGCCAGTGGGCCTTGACACGTGCCGCCCGCTACGACGACCAGCTTTCCAAGACCGGGCCGCGTTCGCTCAAGTACCGGCGCTTCTACCCGGCGCAGGCGACGCCGTTCGCCAGGCAACGGGAGATCCAGTGATGCTGGCCCTCAAGGAGTTTCGCACGG
>DAIAZB010000760.1 GCA_027443745.1 Thiomonas sp.
GAGCGATGTTCACGCAGGCCGGCAGGTGCTCGCGCAGTACTCGTGCCTTGTGGCGCCGATCGGGCGGCGTGACTTCAAGGATCACGTCGAAGCGGCGAAGGAAAGCGGCATCGATGTGCGCAACGCGATTGGTCAACCACAATGCCGGCACCGCGCCCTGTTCCAACGTTTCGTTGAGCAGCGCCTTGCTGGGCTTGTTGTCGTGGTGGTCCCAGGGCGTCGGAAACAAGTCCTCGGCTTCGTCGAGCAGCAACAGCGACGGGCCGACCACGCGCAGGATGCCCTGCGCGAACCGGTACTCCTCGAGGCGTTCCTCCGGCTTAGCCCGATCGTCGCGCCGCGGGCCGCGGGCGTCGATGGTGTAAAGCGGCACGTCCAGCGTCTGTGCGAGCAGGCGTGCCAGCTCGGTCTTGCCGGTCCCTGCTGCGCCGTGCAGCAGGATGTTGACCGAGCTCGCGCGGCAGGCCAAGCCACTGCGCAAGCGCGTCATGATCAGCGCGATGGGCTCGGCCAGATGCGGGAAGTCGGCGAGGTTCAGTGTGGAGGCTGGCGCGCGGGGCACCAGCCGCTGGATCGCTTCGTGCACCGAGGTCATTGGCTGGAGCAACGCGCCCAGCAGGCCTTGCGGCATACGCAGGCGCGCCTCGAGTGGACTGCCCACGCCCTGCCTGTGACGTAGCAGCCCCGAGGATGCCAGCACCCCGCTGCGCTCAAGCAGCTGCGCGCATCTCCCTGCGGGCAATTCCAGAACCGCGTCCAGGCGCGCGGTGAAGATCGCGTCCAGACGGTCATCCAGCAGTGGCGTCAGTGCGTTCGCCATCACCGGATCCAGGCGATAGACGATGCGCAGCATCATCAGATACAGCGCATCCTGATCGAGCGACAGCTCCTGGCCCAGCCGTTGCAGGTTGGCCAACAGCACACCGCCTTCCCGTGGCCGGGTTTCCTGCTGACGCAGTCGTTCGGCCACGATCTGCAACTGGGCACCAAAGTCGTCCTCGATCTCGATGTCCAGACGTCGCCGGATCGTCGAGTGCAGTTGCGGCTTGTGGGATTTGCCCGGGCGGAATTCGGCCACCTGGCCGTCCTCGCCGGCGAGCAGACAAGCGCGGCACAACCAGCGCATGGGCAGAGTGCCCCACAGCGCCTCGCCCCACAGGGGCGGCAGTGCGGCGTGCGGTGGTTCGCAAGCTGCGGTGACGTTATCGGGGCGGTCGATGCGGATCACTTCGTCCATGGCTGGCTCCTGATCGTAGGTGAGCGATCAGGATCCATGGTGCTGCGACGAATCACGTCGCAGCGAACGCGCCACGCAGGTTCACCCGAAGGCACCAACGCACGCGTCGCGCGCGCTGCGAGGGCAGTCCTTGCCCAGCAGGGACTCCATTTTGCTTTTGGCGCGCAGCTCCATCTGCGCCTCGCCATACGCTTCCTGCAGGTCCTTCAGCTGACGCTCGTACTGCTCGCGCACATCCTCCGGCTTGGCCCGCAGCGCGTTCTCCATCCCCGCCTTGCCCTGATCGATCCAGTCCTCGATCTCCGCGGGCGGTA
>DAIAZB010000761.1 GCA_027443745.1 Thiomonas sp.
TGCTGGAAATCCGTTCGCGACAGGGCTACGGCATCAATCTGGTCGGCGTGCCGAACGCAGGGCAATCGGCTGGGTTCATCGGCTTGCAACTGGTCGTGCCGCTGACCTGATCGTCGCGGCCAGGCGCTTGCAACTGAATACCAGTGCCGGCCGGTGCCGGCACACGTCAACACCCACAAGGAACCAGATCATGCAGACCCAACCCAAACTCACGCACCTCGCCACCGCACTGGCCCTGGCCCTCGCCATGGCCCAGGCTTCCGCAGCCCATGCCGACGCAAGCGGCGGCACTGTGAGCGGCGCTGGAAACGTCACAACTCAAGACACCAGCGGCAACCTGGCGTCGGGCGCCGGCGCGCTGGCTTATGTCCAGACCAACAACACCGCCATCGGCCAGCAGGCCCAGGCCAACGAAGGCGCCGCCACGGCCGTAGGTGCGGGCAGTCTGGCCAACCAAAGTAGCACCGCGCTTGGCGCTGCGGCAACCGGCCAAGGCGTCGGGTCAGTCGCGGTCGGCGCGGGGGCGCAGGGGCTTCAGGGCGCCTCTGTTGCGGTCGGCCAAAACGCAACCGCCAGCGTCGCCGGCGTCGCCATCGGTGCAGGGGCCATCGTGCCCATCGCGCTAGGCGGCGCGGGGACTGCTGGCGTAGCGCTTGGCTACCAAGCCACCAGCACTGGCATTGATAGCGTTTCTCTTGGCGCGTTCAGCAATGATTCTGGCTTGGCTGGTGTTGTCAGCCTTGGCACGACATCCCAACAGCGCCGCATCATCAACCTGGCCCCCGGCCAGGCGCCCACCGATGCGGTGAACCTCGGCCAGCTCGATGCCGCCGCCCAGGCCGCGCAGACCACCATCAACGCCGCCACCGCTGGCGCCGTCACCACAGCCAACAGCTACACCAACCAGCAAATCACAGCGCTGCAAAACATCATCAACAGCGCCACGGCATCGGGTCTGTGCAAATACTCGACGTCAGGCGGCATGGTCTGCGGCACCAACACCACCGCCGCTACGGGTGCCGTCGCGCAGGGCAATGGCGCATCGGCAGGCTATGCGGGCAGCCTTGCCATCGGCACCGGCGCCACCATCACAGCACCCACCGACCCCGCCGACACCAACACCACCGGCGCCATCGCCATCGGCCAAGGTGCTCGTGCGAATGCCGACCCGGCAACCGCCCTCGGCTACCAGGCCGACGCGGCAGGGTCGAACTCGGTTGCGCTGGGCTACCAAGCCCAGGCGCTCGGCACCAACAACGTTGCGCTGGGTGCGGGCAGTGTCGCCAACCGCCCCAACAGCGTGAGCGTGGGCAGCGCCAGCCAGCAACGCCAAATCACCAACGTGGCACCCGGCACGCAAGCGACCGATGCGGTGAACCTGGGGCAGTTGCAGCAAGCCACGGCTGGCCTGCTGGGCCAGGCCAATACCTACGCCGCCCAAGGCATCGCCATGGCCGCCGCGCTCGACATCAGCCCGCTGTACGGCCCAGATGGCTACAGCCTGAGCGCAGGCGTGGGCAGATACGGCGGGCAGAACGCCGTGGGCATCGCGTTCAGCCGTCGCGCGGCCTACCACCAGTACCCCGTGGCCTGGACCGTGGGCCTTGGGTTCAACGGCGGGAGTGGCGCGGCCGTGGGCAAGCTCGGCGCAAGCATCGGCTGGTGAGCCCAGACCATGCCCCGGCTGCGCCGGGGCATGCCTTCAGTGGGTTCGTGGCGGCGCGCATGGGGTCGGTGCGGCGCATCGTCGTCGGCCTGCTGTGGGCCTTGCTGCTGCGGTCTGAGGTCTCCATGGCAGCCATGGTGATGCCTTCGGCCCGCGCTGCTGCGGCTCCACCCTGAGCCCCTGCGGGTCTCAGCCCTTCGGGGCCGCATCGCTATCACAACCCACAACTGCCCAGCCAGTGCCGCCCAGGGCGGCAGGGATACGGCGCGATGAGGCCGCGCCGCCGGCCGCTGCATCAGCCTGCTGGGCGGTCGGATTGCTGGGTTCCGATGCCCATGGGGGCGACTGCCATGCATGGAGGGCGCGACTTTCCGCGCCTCTCGGGGGCGCTGCGCTTTGCAAGCGTCACGCCAGCCCGCAAGCGGGCGCCTGTGGCGGCCTACGGCCTGTCATGCCGCTTGCAACCCCTCATCGCCTTCGGCGACCGGCTTGAAAGCTCGGCCAATGAGCCCTCCATACCTGGCAGAAACCACCCCCACAAAAGGAGCACCGCCATGAACCAAGCGATCCTCAA
>DAIAZB010000762.1 GCA_027443745.1 Thiomonas sp.
GAAGTGGATGATCGAGCGCATCGAGGGCAAGGCCGGCGGCGAGAACCACTTGTTCGGCATCAGCCCGCGGTACGACGATCTCGACTGGGGCGGCCTGGATTTCAGCCGTGAGCGTTACGCCGGCATCATCGGCGCCGACCCAGCGTCCTGGCAGGCTGAGTTGAAATTGCATGGCGAACTGTTCAAGCTCCTGGAGGCGCGTCTGCCGGCTCCGCTGAAGAACACCCGCAAAGCCATGGAAGACGGGTTGGCCGGCTAGGGCTGGTTCACGCCGTAGGGCAGCGCGATGGCTGCCGGACGCAGCGTACCCCTACACTGCCTGCTGCTTTCCATGGGGCCATGCGATGCTCAGCTTTGAAATTCCCGACTTCGGCGACCTGCACCTGGACCAGTTGGTGCTGGACTTCAACGGCACGCTGGCCCGTGACGGCCGGCTCCTGCCCGGGGTGGCCGAGCGCCTGGCGCGGCTGGCGGCTGCGCTGACGGTCCATGTCGTCACCGGCGACACCAACGGCACGGCCGCCGCGCAACTGGACGGGCTGGATTGCAGGCTGCATGTGTTGCCGCCTGCCGATCAGGCCCGCATCAAGCGCGATTATGTGCTGGCGCTGGGCACCGCCGGCGTGGTGGCGATCGGCAACGGCCGCAACGATGCGCGCATGCTGCAAGCCGCTGCGTTGGGCATCGCCGTGCTGGGCGAAGAGGGCTGCGCAGCGGCGACCCTGGCCGCGGCCGATATGCTGACGCGCTCGATCGACGACGCGCTGGAGTTGCTGCTGCGTCCGCAGCGTCTGGTGGCATCCTTGCGCGCATGACATGCGCGACGGCGAGCGATCAAACCGCTCGCCGTCGCTGCCACGGCACGCGGCTGCCACGACCGCGTGCCGGGTCGCGGCCATGCTGCAACCCGGGGCGCTCAGGTCAACTGCACGTCGACCTTGCGCGGCCTGGCGTGCTCGGCCTTGGGGATGCGCAGGTCCAGCACACCGTCCTTCAGCGTGGCGGCAATGGCGCTGGTGTCGAGTTCACGCGACAGCGTGAAGCTGCGCTCCCAGGCACTGCTGCGCAGCTCGGCGTAGTACGGGTCCATGCCTGGCGGCAGAGCGATGGCGATGTCGCCGCGCAGCGTCAGGGTGTCGCCCTCGACCTGCACGTGCAAGGCGTCGCGCGGCACACCGGGCATGTCGGCGAACAAGGTGATGCCGTCGGCATCTTCGACGATGTCAACGCGCGGTGACGCTGGCTGGGCCTGACGCGCGGCGGTTGGAACATGCTGGGTTTCGCGCTGTACGACTTCGGTGCTCATGATGATGTCCTCCAGTTCAGTTGATGGCGATGCGGCGGGGCTGCAGGGCGGCTTTGCGGGCGATGCGCACGCGCAACACGCCGTCGGAGTAGCGGGCCTGGACCTGCGCCGGGTCGACGTCGTCGGGCAGGCTGATGACGCGGCGGAAGCTGCCGTCGAAACGCTCCTCGGCATAGACCGAGCCACCCTTGGGCGGCGCGGCCAGCTTGCGCTCCCCGACCAGGGTCAGCAGGTTGTTGTCGACCGTCACGTCGAGTTTGCTGGCGTCGAGTCCGGG
>DAIAZB010000763.1 GCA_027443745.1 Thiomonas sp.
GGTCGAGGACACCGTGCCGCTGGACAACTGCTCGGTCTGCTGCACCGCCACGCGCTGGCCCAGCGTGTCGTACAGCGAGGTGTCGGTCGCCGGCGTGTAGCCCGTGGTCGAGCTGCTGCCCGCCGTGGCCTGCTCCAGATAACCGTCGCGCTTGAGGTAACTGACCGTGTAGGTGGCCGTGAACTGATTGGGCACCGTGTAGCTGTAGCCGGTCAGGTTGCCCTCGGCATCGTAGCTCTGCTGGGTCGTCGCGCTGGCCAGGCTGAGCTGGCCGAATGTGGCGCTGCCCGGTGTCGGCAGCGGGCTCGGCACCGTCTCCTCGTCGGCCACCGTCAGCGTGCCATTGAGGATTTTCTGCTCGTCCAATTGATACCAGGGCGTCCCCCCCGTCGGCCGCGCGTAACTGGCCTGTGCCGTCACCTGCCCATCGGCGCTGTACGCCGTGTCCTGCGCCGACATCACTTATTAATCGAAAGCTGTGCAACCACCTCAGGCGCTTGTATATCTTGTAGTAAACGAGTCCTTCCAAAAAGCCCAATGTAAAAGTGGTCCTCTGGAGACCCCTTCCTTCCCACTATGAATTCCTCAGAAGGCGTCGCCTTAGCCTCTGCAATGATCTGGTTTCGCAAACCCAAAAATTCATCACGAAGAACTACGGTAAACACTTTTTCGTTGAAAGCGACAACATAGTTGCCATCATCCATCTCTCGCACTTCAAAATTGACTTGGCTCTTGCCCAGATCAGTTAGGCGGCGACGGCCGTCCTCCAACTTATCCGACGATGCCGAAGGGAAAACCCAAGAGCCATGTTTGTAAAGCACAGCGTCAAATTTCCCATCTGAATAATGCTGAACACAAGCCGTCACTCGGCCTTTGTCAACTGCATTATCTAGCGCAGCTTGGATCATCTTGTATTTCACGGTGTACCCTGCGGCGTGACTTGATATTGATAGATCATGTACTGATCCGGTATTTGAGTGGGTGCCAGATACTCCCGCTCCCACGCATTTGCGTTCTCAAAATTCGGCTCTGCAAAATTGTCCGGCACCTGGAACACACTAACAAAACCCGATTGATTACCGTCCGGACCACGAGCAAAGAATTGCGCAACCTCTTCGGAAGAACTCAGGCTTATGTACGGCGAGCCTTGGCTGGTAGCCGCATGATTCTCGAAAAGGTAAGAAACTGACCCCTCGTTTTCCGCATTAGCAATCATCGCATTCGATGCATCTACTCCCTGAGTAGCTGCAACATCCGACAGGAACTGCGTGGTCGGTGTGGCTGTACCTCGATAAAGAATCTGGTAGCCAGGCGGGGCAGTAATTACCGGACCCGCCGCCGCATCGACTGTCGTGCTTGGAACCTCAAACAGCGAGCTGCCCGCGCTTTCGATCGGCGCCGCGATACCCAGCATGGTCGCGAACGACTGTAGCAGCAAGTTGCCGCCTTGCAAGTAGTCGATCGACTTGTTCTCCCAGCCCTGATCCGTCGACGCGCGGGCCAAATACTGTCCGCCAAGATTGACGTTGTTCGGCAGATTGTAGAATCCCGAAATCATGCTATCCACCGTGGCCGCCTGGGTGGTTGCCGCACCGAGGACGGCGCCGAGCAGGCGATCGCCCCACGATGCCTGCGGGTTGGCCGCCAGCGCCTCGGCACTGTTGTTGAGCGCTTCGATCGGGCTGACCCGTGGTGTGTACCAATTTTCTACGGGCGGCGGTGTCGTCGCCGTCGGCGTTACCGGTTGAGGAGCCACTGGCGCCAGATCCATCATCTGCTGCAGCGACTGCTCCTGGCCGATGCCGGCGATGGTGCCCCACAGCGCCGCCTCCGATTGCGCGTTCGCCGTCGCCTGCGCCACCTGGTACGAAGCG
>DAIAZB010000764.1 GCA_027443745.1 Thiomonas sp.
GACAGCGCCACGGCACCGGCTGGCGTTTGCAGTTGCACGTCCATGCGAACCTGGCCCTGGTGCGGCAGTCGTGTCCAGAGTGCCCGGGCTTCGGAGCGGGAGATGGCGTGATCGAGCTGCACCACCAGATCGAGGTCGCTGTCGTTGCCGACGCTGGCGAGGCCCGACGCCAGCTCGAACCCCACGCTGCCGCCCGGGCCCCAGCACAAATCCGGCCAGGCGTCCCACGCCTGTTCCACGGCTGCGAGGGCTTGCATCGCCGGCAGGGCGAGGCGCGATGCATCCAAGTCGCTGAGCCGGCCACGCAGATCCCACGGCGCCAGTCTGCATTCGACCTGCAGCGGATCCAGCCAGGCTGCAGTGCGCTGGGTCCGGGTGCCGCCGCGAATTCCAACGGGTACGCGGTTCGCGCGCCAAGGTGCACGCCGCACGACGACCCACGGCGCCTGCGACAAGGAACGCGCAACCCAATCGGGCGGCAAGCTGTCGAAGGCGAACGCCACAAGGCTTCGGTCGCAGCAAACCAGGGCTGATCCAGATCCTGCATTGCATGGGTTTCCTCGCGAAGCATCCGCTTGCGCGCTGTCTGGGGCGGTCCCAAGAACACGACGGGCCGCTCCCGAGGGTTCTTGGCCCCCTCGGGGGGAGCCCGCTTGCGGGCTGTCGGGGGCGGTCACCAGCAAGAGATCGTGGGGCTGCCACGCGGCTGCAGCCAAGTGCGGGCAGGGTTTCCCGGGCCGTGGCCGTGCCGTGGCGGTTTCCGAGGGTGCGTGCATAGCGGGTCACCATTGTTCGGCCAGGCGCTCGCGAACTTCGCGCGATGCGGCCCTGCCGGTTCGGGCCGCTGGTGACGTCAGCCGCGCAGCCAGATCCGTTTCCTCGGATCCGATGCTCGCCAGGGCCGCCAGGACCGCCTGTCGTACGTTGGTGACGTCCTGACCCGTCGGTGCATCGGCTCGAACCCCGGCGATGAGGTCATGCAGCAGGCCCAGGCGGGCGTAGTCCGCGATGCGGTAGGACATGGGTGGATTCGTGGTGCCGAGCTGGTCGAGCTCGTCAACGCTGCGCCGCGTGACCCGTGCGGCCGCCTCGCGGCCCATCGCATGCACCATGACGCCGGCATCGTCGAGTGCCAGGATGCGGTGCGCCTGGTAGCCATGCGCGAGGAATGCCCCCGACATCGCGGCACCGACGAGCAAGGCGATGACGGGGTGTCCGTGCATGCGGGCCGAGGCGTAGGCATCCACCGCCGCGGCGCAAGCCAGATGAATGCCGAGCAATTCTTCCCGCCGGCCATAGGCCTGGCTGGGCACGTCGACGATGGCCAGCAGCAAACGCTTGGGGCCATGCGCGTCCTGCGCCATCGCGTCCCGCACGGTGCGCGCGAGCGCCCAGCCTTCGCGCAAGCCGACCTCGCCCTGGCGGGCGCGCCGGTAGGGATTGGCGGGGTCGGGCACCACGGCCACGAGGCGGGTTGGGTGGTCACCCAGGAGGGCATCGGATGCCAGCACCGAGGGTGGCAGGCCAGGCAAGACGGGGGCCGTCCCGCGCAGGGCATCGAACCAGGTGCGTCCCCGCGTCGACAAGGTGTTCATGGCTGCTGCACCTGCGGGCTCCACAGGAGGCGCAGTCCTGGGCCGTCGAGATGCTCCAGCGAGGCCGCGCCCTCGATGCGATCCTGATACGCCGCAACGGATTCGCTGCGCGCCGGACGCGAGCGGGCCTCGGTGCAGGCTTGCAGCACGGCGCTGCGCACCTGTGCGGCGTCGTCATCGACCAGGCGATCGGCCAGGCCGATGGCGCAGCGCTGTTCACCGCCGATCAGGCTCCAGATCAGGCGACGGTCGCGCGCGTCGA
>DAIAZB010000765.1 GCA_027443745.1 Thiomonas sp.
GGCGAACTGCTCCACCAGCAGCATCGTCACGCCCTGCGCCTTCAAGCGGCCGATGATCTTGAACACTTCGTCGACGAGGATGGGCGCCAGCCCCATCGACGGTTCGTCCAGCAGCACGACGTCCGGGTTCAGCATCACGGCACGCGCCATCGCCAGCATTTGCTGCTCGCCGCCGGACAGGGTGCCGGCGAGCTGCGTGCGGCGCTCCATCAGTCGCGGAAACAGTTCCAGCGCCCGCTCCAGGTCGTGCCGGACGTCGCCCCGCGTCCTCGAGCCGGTCAGGCGCGGAAAGGCGCCGAGCAGCAGGTTGTCGGCCACGGTCATGGTGGCGAAGACGCGCCGGCCTTCGGGCGAGTGGGCCAGGCCCAGGCGGGCGATATGGAAGGACTCGAGCCCGGCGATGGCCTTGCCGTTGAGAACGATGTCGCCCTCCCGCGGCGCGATCATGCCGGAGACGGCGCGCATGGTCGTCGTCTTGCCGGCGCCATTGGAGCCGATCAGCGTCACGACCTGGCCTTTCGGCACCTCGATGGTGACGCCGTGCAGGACTTCGACCTTGCCGTAGCCGGCGTGCAGGTTGCGGATGGTCAGCATATTGGGTTCTCGGTCGAACGCCATGTCGCCCCGAATCCGGCCGGACCCCCGCGAGGGGCGGCGCCGGCGGGAAGCGACAAGCGTGGGGGGTTCAGGTTCATGCGGCTTCGCCGCCCAGATAGGCCTCGATGACCTTGGGGTCGCTGCGCACGGCGGCCGGTGGGCCATCGGCGATCTTCTGGCCGAAGTCGAGCACGCTCACGGTGTCGCAGATGGCCATCACCACGTCCATGTGGTGCTCGATCAGGATCAAGGTGATGCCATGCGCCCTGATTTTGGCGATGATGGCCACCAGCTCCTTGATGTCGGGCGCGGTCAGGCCGGCGGCCGGTTCGTCGAGCAGCAGCAGTTGCGGATCCAGCGCCAGCGCGCGCGCAATCTCGAGCAGCCGCTGCTTGCCGTAGGGCAGGTTGCGCGCCTCCTCGTGGGCCAGATCGGCCAGGCCGACAAAACGCAGCAGCGCCAGTGCGCGCGCCGTGGCCTGCGCATGCTCGCGCCGGTAGCGCGGCAAGTGCAGCGCGACGTCGAGCATGTGGCTGGCGAAGGTGTGATGCAGGCCGACCATGACGTTATTCAGGGCGCTCATCTCGCCGAACAACTGCACGTTCTGGAAGGTGCGCGCGATGCCCGAGAGGGCGATGTCGGACGGCGTGCGGCCGTTCACCGGCGTGCCGGCGAAGGTGATGTCGCCGGCGGTGGGCTGGTAGATGCCGGTGAGCACGTTCATCATCGTGCTCTTGCCCGAGCCGTTGGGGCCGATCAGCCCGTGCACGGTGCCGCGCATCACCCGCAGGTCGACCTGGTTCAGCGCCTTCAGACCGCCGAACTGCATCAGCACCTGCCGTGCCGACAGCAGCTCGGCCGGGGCATCGGCGCGGGCGCGCACCAGCGCGTCCTCGGGCTGCGATGGCGACGCGGCTGCGTTGTTGACCGCCGCCGGCATTGGCCTGCCAAGCGCCTTGCGGATGAAGCCGACGATGCCGTCTTGCAGGTAGTAGACGACAAACAGCGTGATGACGCCGAACACCGACAGGCGCCAGTCGGTCATCGACTGCAGCATGAACGACACCCCTGCCAGGGCGATGCTGCCGGCCACCGGAATCGCCACCCGCTGCACGGTCGTGCGGCGGCGAGCCAGCAGCACCGCGGCGCCCAGCGCCATCAGCAGCGCCAGCGCCACGGCGCCGATGCGGAACCACTCCAGATCGTCCAGCAGCTTGGGCAGCAGCACGATGATCGCCGCGCCCAGCAACGCGCCGGTGCGGCTCTTGCGCCCGCCCATGATCACGGCCAGCAGGAACAGCACCGTGAGTTCGAAGTTGTAGGTGTTGGGGCTGATGTACTGCTCGGAATAGGCGTACAGCGCGCCGGCGAGCCCGGCCAGGCCGGCGCTGATGACGAAGGCGTAGACCTTGTAGCGGTAGACCGAGACCCCCATGCAGTCCGAGGCGACCGGGCTGCCGCGCAGGGCTTCGAAGGCGCGGCCCAGGTGGGAGCGCAGCACCCGGTGCACGAACAGCAGCGCCAGCAGCAGCATCACCGAAACGAGCCAGAAGAACTCGGTCTCGCCAAGACGGTGGCCGAACACCTGGGGCTTGGCGAGCTTGATGCCCAGCGGCCCTTCGGTGAGGAAGCTCATCTCGTTGATGAGAATCTGGACGATGGTGCCGAAGGCCAAGGTCACCATGGCGAGATACGGCCCGCTGACGCGCAGCGCCGGCAACGCCAGCAGCGCGCCGAAGCCGGCCGTGACGGCGATCGCCGCCGGCAGCGTCAACCACAGCGGCGCCCCGAGCTTGAACACCAGCACTCCCGCGGTGTAGGCGCCGATCCCGAACAGGCCGGCATGGCCCAGGGATACCTGCCCGGTGTAGCCGACCACGATGTCCAGGCCAAACAGCACGATGGCGTAGATCAGGATCGTCTCGACCAGGTGCACGTAGTAGGGGTTGTGCACCGCCAGCGGAAAGACCGCGAGCGCGGCGATGGCCAGCACGCCGAGCAGCAGCGGGCCGCGGCCTGCGCTGGCCAGCAGGCCGGGTGTGGGCACGGACGCGGCGGAGGGGTTGGTGACGGTGTTCATGGCTTCAAACTTTCTTGATGGCGGTCTTGCCGAACAGGCCGGCGGGCTTGATGGCGAGAACAGCCAGCAGCAGCACCAGGCCGGGCACGTCCTTGTAGCCGGTGGAGATGTAGAAGCCGGTCGTGGTCTCGGCGATGCCCAGGATCAGACCGCCGATGACGATGCCCAGGCCGCTGGTGAGGCCGCCGATGATGGCCACGGCGAAGGCCTTCAACCCCAGCACCGCGCCCATGGTGGCGCCAGTGAGCGTCAGCGGCGCGATCAGCATGCCGGCGAAGGCCGCGGTCAGCGAGGACAGCGCGTAGGAGAAGGTGATGACGCGGCCGGTGTCGATGCCCATCAGCTTGGCAGCGTCGCGGTCATTGAAGGTGGCGACCACCGCCTTGCCGTAAATCGAGCGGCGGTTGAAGATCTCCACCGCGAGCATCATGGCCAGCGCGCCGACGACCACCAGGATTTCCATCGGCATCACGTTGGCCCCCAAAACGTGCAGGGGCGACTCGGGCAGCGGCGAGGGGAATTTAAAGTCGTCACGGCCCCAGAGGTTCTCGGCCACGTTCTTGAAGATGATGCCCAGGGCGATGGTCGACATGATCCAGCCGAACTCGCTTTTGATCTTGATCGCCGGGCGCACGCCGATGCGTTCGACGAAGGCCCCCTGCACGGCACCGAACGCCAGAACCAGCGGGATCGCGAGCCAGTAGTTCAGGCCCATGCGATCGACCAGGGTCAGTCCCACCAGAGCGCCGAGCATGAGCGCGTCACCCTGGCCGAAGTTCAGCGTGTCCGAGGTGGCGAAGGTGAGTTGGTAGCCGAAAGCGATGACGGCGTAGATCATGCCCAGCGCAATGCCGCTGAACACGAGTTGGGTCAGGATCTGCATGGCGCGGAGTTTCCTGGCGCCGGCACGGGGCCGGCCCTGATGTGGCGAACGACCGCCGGCGCTTGGCGCGCCAGCGGTCGGGCGGGACTGTCTGCCTTAGCGCTTGACCGGGGCCACCAGCGCGCCCTTGGCGTTGGCGTCCTTGACGCGCACCTCGGACGCCGTCTTGGCGTCGGCCTCGTAGGCGTAGACCACGCGCTGACCCTTGACCTCGCCGAACACCGGGATGTTGACGGTGATCGCTTCGTGATCCTTGGCGCTGAAGGGTTTGTTGTAGCTGGTGACGACACCCTCGACCGGCGTCTTCAGGTTCTCCAGCGCGGCCTTGATCTTCGGACCGTCCGTGCTGCCGGCCTGCTTGATGGCCGCTGTCAGCAGGTAGATCGAGTCGTACCCCTGCGCCGCCGACACCGGTGAGTCGATGCGGCCGTTCTTCGGGTTGAAGGTTCTCAGGTAGGTCACGATGAAGGACTGGCGCTTGGGCGTCGTGGGCTGCTGGATGAAGGTCT
>DAIAZB010000766.1 GCA_027443745.1 Thiomonas sp.
TGGGGTAGGGCGGCTTGTGGCGGAAACCGCCGGGCGCGTCGATGGTGCCGAGCAGGCTCATCAGCACGGCCAGGGCGCGGATGGTCTGAAAGCCGTTGGAATGCGCCGCCAGACCGCGCATGGCGTGAAACGCCAGTGGCCGGGCGGTGACGTGACTGTGCGCCCTGCCCCAGGCGTCGGTCCAGTCTTGTGGCACGTCGAAAGCCTGGTCGATGGCGGCCTCGGCCATCTCCTCGGCAAGCTGCGTGATGCGCGCGGCGCTGATGCCGGTGATCGTGGCGGCCCACGTCGGGGTGCAATCGGCCACCTGCTCGCGCAGCAACTGCAGCGCCGTGGCCACCGGGGTGCCGTCGGGCAGGCGATAGTGGCCGAACAGGGCTGGCTGCGCGTCGTCGGCCCAGGCGGGCACGGGCTGCTGCGCGACCGCGTCCCACCACCAGGCGTTGCGCGGCGCGGCGGGGTCACCCACGTCACCCTCGGGGTTGCGCACCATCAGGCCGTCCTCAGGATGACCGGGCTGCACCCGCACCAGCTGCGCGGCGTTGGTGTAGCGCGCGGCGTGGGCGGCATCGAAGCGCCCGGTGCGCAAGAGTTCGTGCAGCAGCGCCATGAACAGCGCGCCGTCGGTGCCGGGACGGATGGGGATCCACTCGTCGGCCACGGCCGAGTAACCACTGCGCACCGGGTTGATGGAGATGAAGCGCCCACCTGCGCGCTTGAAGTCCGACAGGGCCAGCTTCAGCGGGTTGCTGTGGTGGTCTTCGGCGGTGCCGATCATGACGAACAGTCTGGACTGCTTGAGGTCCGGGCCGCCGAACTCCCAGAAGCTGCCGCCCGTGGTGTAGATCATGCCGGCGGCCATGTTGACCGAGCAGAAGCC
This sequence comes from Thiomonas sp., assembly GCA_027443745.1. The sequence continues at coordinate 881 of DAIAZB010000766.1, forward strand.
GCCGTGGGCGGCATAGTTGGGGGTGCCGAACTCGCGCGCGAACAAGCCGGTGAGGGCCTGCATCTGGTCACGCCCGGTGAACAGGGCGAATTGCTTGGGGTCGGTGGCGCGCAGGTGGCGCAGCCGCTCCTCCAGCAGGCGCAAGGCCTCGTCCCAGGTGATGGGCTCGAACTCCCCGGCCCCGCGCTCGGCGCCGGGCTTGCGCCGCAGGGGCTGCGTCAGCCGCGCGGGCGAAACCTGCTTCATGATGCCGGCCGAGCCCTTGGCGCAGATCACGCCATGGTTGAGCGGATGGTTGGGGTTGCCCTCGATGTAGCGCACCTCGCCGTCGCGCACATGCACGTTGATGCCGCAGCGGCAGGCGCACATATAACAGGTGGTGGACTTGATGGTGCTGAAGCCGGCCGGGTGCGCCGTGGGATCGTGCAGCGGACGACCGTTGGAGAAGATGCGGTCGATCAGGGTGGCAAGGCCGGACATGATGGGGGCTCGGACAACAGTGTGTGAAGGTTCTGCCCTCAACCCTAGGGCCTGAGGCGTGCCTTTTCCAACGCAATGTTTGGTTCACATTCACCGCTTTTTTTGATCGGAGAGCGTGCCATACGCCCCGGACCGAGGCTCTCCTACCACGGATTCAGGCGCCCTGTTCAGTCACGTCTTCTGCAACTTCTCGCAAGCTTGCTTACGATGCATCTTGCACTGCAACATTTGACGAACTTCTGCCAGACAAGCAAGGCGAAGCTCGAACCTGTCCAAAGGACCGTCGATGAACTCTTCATTACCCCAACTCTTCTCTCCGATGAACTTCGGCTCCCTGAAATTGCCGAATCGCATCGTCATGGCCCCGCTCACGCGCTCACGCGCCAGCCAGCCCGGCGACATCCCCAGCGCGATGAACGCCACCTACTACGCCCAGCGCGCCAG
>DAIAZB010000767.1 GCA_027443745.1 Thiomonas sp.
GAGCTTGCTGCGCAAGCGGCGGATGTGCACGTCCACCACATTCGTGTCGCTGGCGAAATGCATGTCCCACACCTGCTCGGCAATCAGCGTGCGCGACAGCACCTCGCCCGCGCGCCGCGCCAGCAGGGCCAGCAGGGCGAACTCCTTGGGTGTGAGCGCCAGGCGCTGACCGCCGCGCTCGGCGCGTTGGCGATGCAGATCGACGCTGAGATCGGCCACGTCCACCACCTCGGGCATGCGCCCGGGGCCGCGTCGCAGCACGCTGCGCACGCGCGCCAGCAGCTCGGAAAACGCGAAGGGCTTGACCAGGTAATCATCCGCGCCGAGTTCCAGTCCGCGCACACGGTCGACCACGCCGTCTCGCGCGGTCAGCATCAGCACCGGGGTGGACAGCTTGCGCCGCAACTCGCGCAGCACGCTCCAGCCGTCGCGCCCGGGCAGCATGGCGTCGAGCACGACGAGGTCGTAGGGCTGGGTCAGGGCCAGATGCAGGCCATCGGTACCGTCCACGGCGACATCGGTGACAAAGCCGTTCTCGCCCAAACCGCGTCTGAGGTAGGCCGCGGTCTTGGGTTCGTCTTCCACGATCAGGATGCGCATGACTGCATTGTCGACCCGCGCCGGCAATTGTCGCGTGTCCATCTGCAACATGACTCAATCGTCATGTTGGCGTCATGTTGGCGCCAGGGGTCATGATGCAACATCTCGCCATGCCAACTGACCTCATGCCGCCCCGCATCTCCGCCAAGCCATGGCTGGCCGGACTGTTCGCCGCCTGGCTCGCCGGCTGTGCCAGCGTGGCGCCTCCGGCGCCCGGCGTCACGCCGCAGGCCAGCGCGCAGGCGCTGGTGCGGCGCAGCTTGTTCGACCCCGGTCTGCAGCGTTTCATCACGTTGCAAATGAACGCACCGCAGCCGGCCGATCAAGCCTGGACGCTGCAACGCCTGAGTCTTGCCGCACTGTACTTTCATCCCGCCTTGCGTGTGGATCGTGCCGGGGTGCAACTGGCCGAGGCTGATTTGCAGATGGCCAGGCAGTGGCCCAACCCCAGCCTGCAACTCGGTCTGAAATACGGCAGTGCGGCGGCGCTGCTGGCGCCGAGCCCGTGGACCGTGGGCGCGGCCATCGGCCTGCTGCTGGAGTCGCACGCCCAGCGCCAGGCGCAGGCCGCGCAGGCCGAGGCCGGCGTGCGCGCGGCGCGCCTGCTGCTGCGGGGCGCAAGCTGGCAGGTGCGTTCGCGGGTGCAGCAAGCCTATGTCGCCCTGTGGGCGGCGCAGCAGCAGTCCCGTTTGCAACAACAGGTGCTGGACGCCGCCCTGGAACTGCAAGGCCGCACCGCTGCCCGCGCCCAAGGCGGCTGGGACTCGCCGCTGGCCGCCGCGCTGGCTCAGGCGGCGGCGCAAACCGCGGCCCTGCAGCGCAGCCGCGATCTGGGGCAGGAGCAGATCGCGCATGCCGCGCTGGCCGCCGCGCTGGGCGTGCCCGACGCCGCCTTACGCGCGGTGCGCATCGACTTCTCCGCGCTCGACGCCGCTGCGCCGCAGCCCGACGCCGCACGCCTGACGCAACTGCGCGGCATTGCCCTGGCGCACCGCGACGACGTGCGCGCCGCCTGGCAGCAGGAACGGGCGGCGCAGGCCGCACTGCAACTGGCGCAGGCGCTGCGCGACGGCGGACCGCCGATGATTGCGCCCGGCGCCGAACGTGACCAGGGGGTGAACCGCCTGACGCTTGGCGTCCGCGTGCCACTGCCGCTGTTCAACCAGCACCAGGGACAAATCGCTGCCGCCCACGCGCGCCTGGCTCGGGCCCGGGCGGTGCTGCAACAGGTGCAAACCCAGGTGCTTGAGCGCATCGAACAGGCCGAAGCCGCCTTGCGGGCGGCGCAAGACCAAACCCGTCGCGCCGAGGCACTGCACGCGGCAGACCTGGAGTTGCTGCGGGCCGACGAGGCTGCCCGGCATCAGGGCCTGATCGGTCCGGTGCAAGTGCTGCAGGCCAAGCTGCGCGTCCTTGCCGCGGAAAACGCCGCGTTGCAGGCGCACGCCGCGCAATGGCAGGGGCTGGGTGCGCTGCAGGCGGCTTTGCAGCATGAGCTGCAGCCACCGGATGCGCAGATGCGAAACACCGCGGCACCCGCCGCCGCGGCCTTGACGCCACAGCGCAAGACCTCGCCACAGCCACGTCTTTCCGCCGTGGCGTGGCACCCTCCAAGCTCGGCAGCGCTATGAGCGCTGCGCCCGTGGCGTGCCGCCACCCGCGATCGATGCTGCCGCACAAACACTGATGAAACCATCATGCAAACGCCTCTGAATCCGCCCTCATTGCCACGCTTATTCACGCTGGCCGTGGCCACCGCGCTGATCTGCGGCGCCATGCCGGCCCGCGCCGCGCTGCCGCAGGCAGTGCAGTGGAGCCAGGCGCAAATCGTCACGGCCGAC
>DAIAZB010000768.1 GCA_027443745.1 Thiomonas sp.
ATGCTGTCCATGGTCTTGGTCACCATATTGAACAGATTTTCGAACTGGGCTTTTTGCGCGGCAATCAACTGTTCGGGATTCATGGCCATCCTTTCGTTGAAGTGGAGTTTGCATGCTAGGACGGCTCCCGGGCCAAGACAAGGAAACCAGGGAGCTGCACTGAGGGCGCGAGCAGGCCGTGCGCCACGCCAGCGATCCTGAAAACGATTCTCACATGAAGGCAGCGCAGTTCTGCAGCAAAACCTGCCGCACAATTTAGGTAGGCTACCGCATGAATTTGGATCTTGCTGACGCAGGTTTGGAGGAGGCACTCGGATGCATGGCATCGCGCGTCTCTGGCGTTGATCCCGAGAACTTCTGGTGAACACATCATGCGCGAAGACGACGACAACAGCCCGGCATTGCCCACTCCGCAAGCGGACCAGGAGCACAGCGCGAGCGAGCCGACGTTTTTGCTGATGCACGTGCCGGTCAACATTCGCAGCATGTCGCTGGTGCTTCTGGCCGCGTTCGCAAGCATCTTCGTATTGAGCTGGGCCAAGGCTGTTTTCATACCGTTCATGACGAGTCTGATCTTGAGCTACGCGCTGTCGCCGGCGGTGAACTGGCTCGAGCACAGGCGCATGCCGCGTTGGCTCGGTGCCGCATGATCCTGTTGACGATTTGCAGCGCGATTGGCATTGCAGCGTACTTGCTGAGCAGCCAGGCGACTCGGCTGGTCGTTGCCTTACCGGCTGCCGTCCAGAAGTTCAAAATGGAGATCAGGTCCGGCCATGGACATCACGACACAGCACCGGAGACGGTGCAAAAAGCCGCGACACCAATCGAAAAAGCGGCTGGCAACCAGACAGAGGTTCGCAATAGCCACGAAGCCATGCGCGTGGTCGTTGAGCCTTCGAGTTTCAACGTCAAGGATTATTGTGGTCAGGCACGATTGGTCTGTTGACCCTGCTGAGTCAGACGCCAGCCGTGCTGTTCCTGACCTAGTTCCTGATCATTTCCGGCGACAGCTTTCGACGCAAGCTGCTCAAGCCGGCCGGACCGAGTTTGAGCAGCAAGAAAATCACGCTGCAAGCCACGGCATCCACATCAGGACTGGTCGCTTTTTTGCAGTTTGGCTCTCTCGACATGGCCCTGGTCATCGGCGGGGTTTCCCTGGGGATTCATACGCTGGTTGGCCATTTGCAGACGCCTTGGCTGACCAGTCGCAGCAGCCAACTCAGCCCGGTGGCCGTTTTTGTCGGATTGCTCGCCTGGGAGTGGCTCTGGGGGGTCTGGGGTTTACTGCCTGGGGTGCCGATTCTGATGATCGTCAAGGCAGTCTGTGATCGTTGGGATGGCTTGATGACGATTGGTGAATTTCTCGGATCTTGAGCGGCTTCGCGTTGCCGACCTGATGATCGGGCCACGCCAAGCTCGGTTTTTCAGATTTCACATAGGACGCCACGGCTGGCCAAGGGTATGCGCTGGCGCGTCCGATGCCGGTGCGCGGTGTCCAGAGATCGGCAGAGTCTGGGAACCGCGCAGCCTTAATACATGACGCAGCATGGCTAGCGTGCAATATCCTCAAGCCGGCGCTTCGTCACTTTCGGGCCCATCGTGGCAACGACGAGGAAAACCCCCACCATGGCTGCGGCGATGAAACTGAACACCCCCATGGCCCCATAGTGCCCCAACAGCCAGGCGATCAAAAATCCGCTAAACACCGCGCTGATACGGCTGAACGAATACACGAAGCCCACAGCTCGCGCCCGGATGCGCGTCGGGTAAAGCTCGGACTGGTAAGCATGAAACGCAAAGCTCATCCAGTTGTTTGCCAGCGTGACCAGGATGCCAAACAGCACAATCGGCAGCGCAGTCACAGAATTGGCGAACAGCAAGCCGGCACCAGCGACCACCAGGGCAGCGATGCCGATCTGCCACTTGCGCTCAAATCGGTCCGCGAACACCAAACCGATCAGTGGCCCCACGGGATTGGCCATCGCGATGATGAAGGTGTACTCCAGCGATTTGGTGACATCCAGCCCCTTGGAAATCAGGTAGGTCGGCGCCCAGACCGCAAAGCCGTAGAAACCCACGGTCTGCAGGATGTTGAACAGGATGAGCATGGTGGTGCGGCGACGGTAGGCGTCGTGCCACATGTCCATCCAGGCGCCGCGCGCCGTTTCGTCTTCTCCCGCCACCACGACAGGAGGCGGCAGCGGCCGTCCCGTCTCGGCCTGCACCTTGTCTTCGATGGTGCGCATGATGCGATCGGCTTCCTCGTGCCGGCCGTGCTGCGCCAGCCAGCGGGGGGATTCGGGCAGGCGCAGCCGGATGAACCAGACGAACACCGCGCCGATCGCGCCGATGATCGCCACCCAGCGCCAGCCGTCCAGTCCCATGATGTGCTGCGGAACCAGCATCCACCCAAGGAACGCCACCACCGGAACCGCGGCGAAGGCGAAGACCTGGTTGAACGCGAAATACTGTCCGCGTTGCGCGCGGGGCGCGATTTCCGACACGTAGCTGTCGATGTTCACCAGCTCCACGCCGATGCCGATGGAGGCGATGAAACGCCAGATGTCGATGCTCATCGCCGTGTGCTGAAACGCCATGATGAACGTGCCCGCGCAGTACCACAGCAATGACCAGGTGTAGATCGCGCGCCGCCCGTACCGGTCCGACAGCCAGCTCACGAACAGGGTGCCCACCCACAGCCCGCCGAATAGCGCGGCCACGAAACTGGCAATGCCTTCCATGCCGAACAGGCCCTTGGTGGTGGCGGTGAACACCCCGCTCTTGAACAGCCCGGGGGCGATGTAGGCGGTGAGGAACAGGTCGTAGAACTCGAACGAGCCCCCCAGCGACAGCAAGGCCACCATATTGCGTACGGTTCGCGACGGCGGCAGGCGGTCGATGCGCGCGGCGATGGTTGGATTCTGGGGCGACAGCGCCGCAGCGGCAGGTCTTGCAGCAAGGTCCTGTGGCGACGCTGCTGGAGTGACGGGTATTGAAGCCATAGTCTTGTCTCCTGATGTCTTCGGGTTGTTTCAAAATTCAGAGAGAGCGCCTTCGGTGACGCGCTGCAGACTGAACCGGTTGGCGGCCTACGAGGCAGCTTGCATCTCCCACACGCAAGCTCGAACAACACAGAGCGAAGCAGACCGCGACGGCCTCGCTCGGAGTCTCCGGTGGTGGATCGACGACATGGCGCATGCCTCCATCGAGGTTTGGTTCATGCCATACGCCTTTACCGGGAATCGTTGGAGAAGCATGCGACCAGCCTTGGCCAGCGCAGACGTCCGTGCCGGAACCCGTTTTTGACAGGGACAAAGCTGCGTTCACAGCGCGCTGCCACGCATTTCAACCTCACTGTCATGATGCGTCGTGGGGAGTTTCAAGCACTTCATCATCCAGGCGTTGGGATGCAGCGTTTCGTCTTGTACAGATCTTCGAGTTGGCCGTATTCGGCCAGACCGATGAGCGCGTTGAACTCGGCAAAGGTGATCATGTCCCGGACTTTGTTCGCCGTGCTCTTGGCCGTCCGGAGTTCCTTCAAGTACAACTCGACCGCTTTCGCTGCGGCGTACAGCGGGCCGAGAGGGTAGATGGCGATCCCGAAACCCAATCCCTCGAGTTCATCGGCGCGCAGCAGGGGGGTCCGGCCACCCTCGATCATGTTGGCGAGCGTCGGCGTGTTGGGAAACGCGTCGTTGATTCGCCTGAGTTCGTCCACGCTTTCGGGCGACTCGATGAAGATCACGTCGGCGCCGGCCTGCTCGTACGCGCGTCCCCGGCGCAGCGCTTCGTCCAGGCCATGGCTGGTCCGAGCGTCCGTGCGCGCAACGATGACGAAATCA
>DAIAZB010000769.1 GCA_027443745.1 Thiomonas sp.
CCGAGATCCCGGGCATGACGCGCCATTCCATGGCCGAGGTTCGCTGCTCATGAAGCGAAGAATCGCGGCGTATCTGATGCTGAGCGTTGCCCTGGCGGCGACGGTTTTTTGCTACACGCTGCTGCAAGGGATGGCGGGTACCCAAATTACGGGCGCCTCGTCGCAACGGCGCTATTTCATGCGCATTTCGCTGATCGTGACCGCGCGTTTCGCTTGATCGTGACCGGTGTCGGCGGGGTCGTTGCGCGCGGGGTCTAGTGTAAGTGAGCGGTCACGATGGGTTGGCGGTTTTGTTTTTTTCCTGCGTCTTGCGGCGCAGTGATTCGCCTTTGAGCGCGATGCGGTGGGCGCGGTGGACGAGGCGGTCAAGGATGGCGTCGGCGACGGTGGGATCGTTGAGCCAGGCATGCCAGTGCTCGATGGGTAGCTGGCTGGTGATGATGGTCGAGCGCGTGCTGCGGTCGTCGATTACTTCGAGCAGGTCGTGGCGGCCGGCCTGGTCGAGCGGGGTCATGCCCCAGTCGTCGAGCAGCAGTACGTCGGTGCGCGCCAGTTGCGTCAGCAGCTTGCCGAAGCTGCCATCGGCATGGGCGATGCGCAGCGACTCGGTGAGGCGCGACACGCGCTGGTAGAGCACCGAGAATCCCTGCCGACAAGCCTGCTGGCCGAGGGCGCAGGCGAGCCAGGTCTTGCCGACCCCGGTCGGGCCGGTCAAGAGCACGCTCTGGCCCTGGCGGATCCAGTCGCCATCGGCGAGGCCGGCAACCAGGCGCTTGTCGAGGCCGCGGCTGGCGCCGTAGTGGACGTCTTCGAGGCAGGCATCGCCATGCTTGAGCTTGGCTTGGCGCAGCAGGCGGTCGAGACGGCGCGAGTCGCGCCAGCTGCGTTCGCGATCGACCAGCAGGCCGAGCCGGTCCTCAAACGACAGCTCGTGGCAGGCCGGCAGGGTGCGCTGTTCTTCCAGCGCGCGGACCATGCCGTCGAGCTTGAGGGTGCGCAGTTGATCGAGGGTGTTGTGAGTCAGCATGGACGTCCTTCAGTGGGTGGTGGTGGGTGTGAGGTAGTAGTCGGGACCGCGCAGGTTGTCGTGCTCGGGACTGATCCAGTCGACCTGCGCCGTGGCAGTTGGCAGCGGCTGGCGGTCGAGTCCGCCCTGCAGGATCGACAGCACCGAGCGCCGGCTGCGGGCGCCGATGGCCCAGGCGCGGGCGCAGGCCGCTTCCAGCCGGTCATGGCCGTACTGTCGCGCCAGCGCGAGCAGTCCCAGGCAGCTGCGATAGCCCATCTCCGGATGCGGCCGCGCCGTGAGCAGATGCTTGACCAGTTGCCGGGTCGCCGGCCCGATGTCCTCGGCCCAGCGCAGGAAGCGGCCCGGCGACCATTCCCGATGCGCGCGATGCGCCGCCGGCATGTGCTCGGCGAGGGTGCTGTAGCCGCCCGGGGTCTGCGATCGCACATGGCTGGCGACGCGCCGGCCGCCATGCAGGATTTCCACCGTGGTGTCGGTCATCCGGGCCTCGACCTCGCGCCGCACCAGCGCATGCGGCACGCTGTAGTAGTGGCCGTCGAGATCGACGTGGTAGTCGATGTTGACCCGGCAGACCTTGAAGCGGGCCACTTCGTAGGGCTGCTCCGGCAGCGGCGCCAGCGCCGGCCGATCGAGACGCTCAAACCAGTCGCGGCGGTTGCCCGGCAGCGTCTTGAACGGGCGGGCATTGAGCTCGACCAGCAGCTCGGCGATCGCCTGGTTGAGCGCGGCCAAGGTAAAGAAACGCTGGTGGCGCAAGCGGGCGAGGATCCAGCGCTCGACCACCTGCACGCCGACCTCGACCTTGGCCTTGTCTTGCGGCTTGCGCGGCCGCGCCGGCAGGAGGGCGGTGCCGTAGTGCTCGGCGCAGGCCTGGGTGGCGCGGTTGAGCTCGGGCTCGTAGCGATCGGGATGCTTGACCAGGGCGCGCGGGTTGTCCGGCACCACCAACGCCGGCACGCCGCCAAAGAACTGCAGCGCCTGGCTCAGGCCACGCAGCCAGTCGCCCTGCGTCTCGCCGACGGTGGCGCAGGCATAGGTGTAGTTGGACGCGCCCAGCACCGCGACGAAGATGTGCGCCCGGCGCAGCTCGCCGGTGTCGGGGTTGACGATCGCCACCGTCGGCCCGGCGTAGTCGATGAACAGCTTCTCGCCGGCACAGTGCACCTGCCGCATCGAGCGCCGTTGCGCGCCGGCATAGGCGTGATAGTGCGCGCAGAACTGGGTGTACTGGTAGGTCGGCTGGCCGGGATGGCCCTGGCAGTACTCCTGCCACAGCAACTGCAGGGTCACGCCCTTGCGGCGCAGCTCGCGATGCACCCAGGGCAGATCAATGCCGGCCCGTTCGCCGCGCTGCGTCGCCGCCGGCGGGCACAGGCGCGCTGCGATCTGCGCCTCGTCGAGCACCGCCACACCCGGCCAGTCGAGGCCGGCGATCCGAGCCCGGGCCACGTACTTGCTGACCACGCCCTTGGACAGCCCCAGGGCGCGGCCGATGCGCTCGTGCGAGAGCCCGCAGTCGAGCTTGAGGCGAAGCAGTTCCTTGATGTTGCGCATGGTCACTCTCGGTGTAGGCATCGCTCCCCCAAAAGTCGGGGAGGATGGCGATCGCTGAAAATATGCACAACGAACCCGACAACCCGTTTCGCCAAGGTGTGACCGGCGATTTCGGAAACCGACCAGAATCGGTCACGATCAAGCGAAATCGGCGGTCACGCCTTACCGAAACGACCGGTCACGGCTTAGCGAAATCGCCGGTCACGATGGACCGAAATGCGCACTTCGAGCGAACGGTCAGGTCGTTTTGGCTCGTCACCCCCGCGCAAGTTGGCCCGTCATCCCCGCGCTCCACTGCTCGTCATTCCCGCGTCCTACCCATCGTCATTCCCGCGCAGGCGGGAATCGCTTCACAACAGCGGA
>DAIAZB010000770.1 GCA_027443745.1 Thiomonas sp.
CCCTCTCCTCTGTGCATGGAGTGTTCGATGGCTGCATCCTAAGACGCCATCGGAGCGCCGTGTCGCGCGGGTGAGGCGATGGCCGTGCGCGGAGCAGGGTCGGTTTGCCGCACGCGTTCCCTGCGGCGCCACAGTGTGATGCGGCTCAGCGCAGTAGGCGCGCGATCACCCAGGCAACGACGGACAGCAGCAGGGTGGAGCCGAGGGGGAGCAGCCAGGTGCGGCCGAAGGCCTGAAAGCGCAGATCCAGCGGCAGGCGGCCGAAGCCGAAACGCTCCAGGTCAGGCAGCAGCGCCGAAACCACGATGGACGCGAGGATGAAGACGAACAGCCACATCAACCGGGCCCCTCGGCGGTATCGCGCAGGGTGAGCGCGGCGCGGCGGTCGCCCTGGGCAAAGCCCATGAGCGGTGCGCGCAGGCCGCGCCCGAGGGCGATGACCTTGAACAACTCGCCCATTTCGGCTTCCGACAGCAGCTTTTGCACCGCCGCGGTCTGGGCGAGACCGGCGCGGTTGCGCGGTGCCCCAGTCTCGCCTTGCTGCCCGGCTGCGACTGCGGCGCCAAGCAGGTCGAGCAGGCCGCAGTTGAGCAGGAAGCGCGCCTGCGAGGTGTAGCCCAGCAGATCCAGTTCCGCTTGCGCGGCGACTTGGGCAATGCCGCTGAAGTTCACATGCGCGGTGATGTCGGAGGTGCCCGGCTGCCACAGCGGATCGTCGTGGGCGCGGTGGGCGCGGTGGCAGCGCAGGGTGCCTGCGTTGCGCTGCGGGTGGTCGTACTCGTGGGCGGGAAAGCCGTAATCGATGAACAGCAGCAGGCCACGGCCGAGGTGCTCGGCCAGCGTGCTGATGAAGGCTTCAGCGGCCTGGTGGATTTCCGTCACGGCGCCCAGCGGCAGCGCCTCCATGCTGGGACGCGGTGCAATGCCGCTGGCCCGCTCGGCCCATGCGAGGCGCTGCGACGCGTCGTGGTTCTCCAGAAAACCCTGACGCGCAGCGGCGGGTTCGGGGGCGCTCTCAAGAAAACGCTGGGCCGCTCCCGAGTTTTCTTGACCCCCTCGGGGGGCCTGACGCGCAGCGGCGGGTTCGGGGGCGCTTATCACCACGACACCACGCTCGATCCAGCCCTGCTGCGTGCGCCGCGCGAGTTTCACCGGCATGGCGTCCAGCACCTCGTTGCCGAGGACCACGGCGTCGAAGCGCGCGGGCAGGGCATCCCACCAGACGATGCACTCGCGCAAGGGCGCAGGCAATGCGGCAACGGCTTGCCGCTGGCGCGCGCGCATGGCAGCAGAGACTTCGACGATGGCGTATTGCGTGGGGAGCCAACCCTCGACGTCGAGCGCGGCCAGCAGGTCGCAGGCCAGGCGTCCACTGCCGGCGCCGAATTCCACCACGGTGGCGAGCCCCTCGGCCCGCGCCACCGCCGCCACCTGTCGCGCCAGCGTCGCGGCGAACAGCGGCGTGAGTTCCGGGGCGGTGACAAAATCGCTGCTGCCGCCCCAGGCTCCGAGCACTCCGGGCGCGGCGGCGTAATAGCCCAGGCCAGGGGCATACAAGGCCAGTTCCATGTAGCGGTCGAA
>DAIAZB010000771.1 GCA_027443745.1 Thiomonas sp.
GGCCGGCAGCCTGGCGACCGTGGCGCTGGCTTCGCGCTCGGAATATCCGAGTGCCAGCAGTGCCTGCAGCACGTCGGCATGGCCTGGGGCGGCGATGGTGCCCACCGGACGTCCGAGGTCGGGGCCGAGCTTGCCGCGCAATTCCAGCAACAGCCGCTCAGCGGTTTTCTTGCCGATGCCGGGTACGCGCGTGAGCCGTGCCGGGTCCTGCGCGGCGATCGCCTGCGCCAACTCGTTCACGCTCAAACCCGACAGCACCGCCAGGGCGATGCGCGCGCCCACGCCGGAAATTCTGATGAGCGCGCGAAATGCCTCCCGCTCCTGTGGGGTGGCAAAACCGTAGAGCTGGTGCGCGTCCTCGCGCACGGTCAAATGCGTCAACAGGGTCACGGGCTGGCCGACCGCGGGCAGCCCGTAGAGCGTGCTCATGGGAACGTCAATCTCATAGCCGACTCCGGCGCAGTCCACCAGGAGTTGCGGCGGTGTCTTGTCCAGCAGGGTGCCGTGAATGCGTCCGATCATGCCGGGGACTTTAGCAGCCCGGCCGGATCCGGCCCACCGAAGCGGCCGGCAGCAGCCCGGGCCCACTAAACTGCAAGGTTTCGTTGCACCTGCCCCCATGAAACCCCAGTCCTCCTACACCCGCGACGAACTCGTGGCCTGCGGCCACGGCAAGTTGTTCGGCCCCGGCAACGCCCAATTGCCGCTCGACCACATGCTGATGATGGACCGCGTCGTTCACATCGCCGACCACGGTGGGAGCTATGGCAAGGGCGAGATCCTCGCCGAACTCGACATCCGGCCCGAGCTGTGGTTTTTCAGCTGCCATTTCGAGGGCGACCCGGTCATGCCCGGGTGCCTCGGCCTGGACGCGATGTGGCAACTGGTGGGTTTCTATCTGGGTTGGATGGGCGCGCCCGGGCGGGGCCGGGCGCTGGGCGTGGGCGAGGTGAAGTTCACCGGCCAGGTGCTGCCGACGGCCAGGAAGGTGACCTACCACATCAACCTCAAGCGCGTCATCAATCACCGTCTGGTGATGGGCATCGGCGACGGCGTGATGGCGGTCGACGGCCGCGAGATCTATACCGCCAAGGACCTGCGCGTCGGCTTGTTCACGTCCACCGAAGGGTTCTGACCATCCGGGGGTGCCGCGCCGCAGCGCCCCCGGAGCCTGTTCAGGCCACAGCCTTGAGCTTGGCCTGCAGCCCCTTGAGCAAGGCCTCACGCTCAGCCAGGTCGGCACGTTGCAGCAGCCGGTTGGCGCCGGAGACGATGGCCCGGATGGAGGCCGTGACGATGTTCGGATCGATGCCGACGCCGAAGGTCGAGGCCGTCATGCTCTCCATCGCCACTTCCACCATGGCCACGGCGCGGGCGCCCGAACCCAGGCCCAGCGCGCGCTCCTCATAGCTTTGCACCACCAGCGGCAGGTGCAGCGCCCGCACGGCGGCGTCGATCGGGCCGTTGCCCTCGCCGCGCAGCGAGATGCGCCGGCCGTCCACCTCCAGCTCCACCCGAATGCCCTGTTGCTGGCCGTGCTCGGTGAGGTGGTGGGTCACATAGCGCAGCGGCTCCTCGGCCTTCACATAGGTCCGCTCGAACATGGCCCACAGCTCCTGTGCCGTGACCTCCAGGCCCGTGGCGTCGGTGTGCTGTTGCACCACGCCGCTGAATTCCACCTGCAGGCGGCGCGGCATGACCAGACCGTATGCCGACTCCAGCAGGTAGGCGATGCCGCCCTTGCCCGACTGGCTGTTGACGCGGATGACCGAGTCGTAGGCGCGGCCGAGGTCGGCCGGATCCACCGGCAGGTAGGGGACCTCCCACATCGTCGTGGCCTTCTGCGCCGCAAAGCCCTTTTTGATGGCGTCCTGGTGCGAACCGGAGAAGGCGGTGAACACCAGATCGCCCACATAGGGATGACGCGGGTGGATGGGGAGCTGGTTGCAGTCTTCCACCGCGCGGGCGACGGCATTGATGTTGGAGAAGTCCAGCCCGGGATGAATGCCTTGGGAATACAGGTTCAACGCCAGGGTGACGAGGTCGACATTGCCGGTGCGCTCGCCGTTGCCGAACAGGCAACCTTCGACACGGTCGGCTCCGGCCATCACCGCCAGTTCAGCCGCCGCCACGGCGCAGCCGCGGTCGTTGTGCGGATGTACGGACAGGACGATGCTGTCGCGCCGGTGCAGGTGGCGGTGCATCCACTCGATCTGGTCGGCGTAGACATTGGGCGTGCTCATCTCCACCGTGGCCGGCAGATTGAAAATGATCTTGTGCTCGGGCGTGGGCTGCCAGACCTCGGTCACGGCATTGCACACCGACACCGCGAACGGCAGTTCGGTGCCGCTGAACACCTCCGGGCTGTACTGGAAGGTCCACTGCGTCTCGGGCTGCTCGGCGGCGAGTTGCTTGATGAGCGTGGCGGCGTTGACCGCGATCTGGGTGCAGCCGGCCTCGTCGACGTTGAACACGATGCGGCGGAAGTTCGGCGCCGTGGCGTTGTACACATGCACGATGGCCTGCTTGGCGCCACGCAGCGACTCGAAGCTGCGGCGAATGAGGTCGTCGCGCGCCTGGGTCAGCACCTCGATGGTGACGTCGTCGGGGATGTGGTTGTCCTCGATGAGTGCGCGCACGAAGTCGAAGTCCGTCTGCGAGGCCGAGGGGAAGGCCACCTCGATCTGCTTGACGCCGATGCCGCACAGCAGCTTGAACATGCGCATCTTGCGCTGCGCGTCCATCGGTTCGAACAGCGCCTGGTTACCGTCGCGCAGATCGGTGCTCATCCAGATGGGCGGTTTACTGATGACCTGATCCGGCCAGGTGCGGTCCTTCAGGCCCACTGGCGGCATCGGGCGGTATTTGGTTTCGGGGTGCTTCAACATGGCGGCAATCTCCGGCA
>DAIAZB010000772.1 GCA_027443745.1 Thiomonas sp.
GCCATCGCCTTCAGTGGCGGTGCCGATTCGACCGCGCTGCTGCTGGGAGCGCTGCGCATCTGGGGGCCCGAGCGTCTGCGCGCCTTGCATGTGCATCACGGCTTGCAGTCTGGCGCCGACATCTTCGCCGACCATGTACGCCAGCGCTGCGCTGCCTGGAACGTGGCGTGTGCCGTGCTGCCGGTGCAGGTGCGGGCGCAGCGTGGCGATAGCCTGGAGGACAAGGCCCGTGATGCCCGCTATCAGGCCCTGGGCGCGGCGGCGCGGGGGCTGGGTTGCGACTGGCTGCTCCTCGGCCATCAGGCCGACGACCAGGCTGAGTCGCTCTTGCTGGCCTTGCTGCGTGGCGCCGGCCCCAAAGGATTGGCGGCGATGCCCGAAGCGACACAGCGCAACGGCTTGTGGCTGGGCCGGCCCTTGCTGGCGTGTTCCGCCGAGGTGTTGCGGCAATCGCTGGATGCTTGGTCGCCGCCGCTGCCGTACCTGCGCGACCCGATGAATCATGATCCGGCGTTTCGCCGCAGCCGCATCCGGCATGAATTGTTGCCGGTCATCGCAAGGCTGGAGCCGGGCTGGCGCAGCACCCTGGCGCGCTCGGCGGCGTTGTGCGCCCATGCCGCGGCCAGCATCGAAGAAATGGCCGCGCTTGATGTTGCCCTTTGTACCACCCATGAGGGCCTGCGTCTGGACGCACTGCGTGAGCTGGGCGACGCCCGCCTGAGCGAGGTGCTGCGGCTGTGGCTGCGGCAGGCCGGGCTGCGCAGCAGCCATGGGCAGATTGATAACCTGCGACGGCAGGTGCGCGCCAGCGAGCGCGGCGCCATGGACTTGCAGGTTCGGCTGGGGGGAGTGACCCTGGAGCGCCGGGGTGGCTCTCTGGTGCGGGTGCGATCGGCAGACTGAGCAGAGCACCCTGCTGCGGCCTGACTGCCCTGAGTGGGCGCAAACGACAAGTGCTCGTGAGTTTGCTCCATGCATGTGGAGACGCGCTGCCTATAATTTCCGGCTTTCCGTAGCGGGCGCGCACTGGCGGTTTGCGCGCCTTCTCGTTCCCTTCCAACGCAAACATGGCGCTCATCGTCCAGAAATACGGCGGCACCTCGGTCGGTTCCGTCGAACGCATCAAGAACGTCGCGCGCCGCGCCATCAAATGGGCGGATGCCGGGCACCAGGTCGTGGTGGTGGTATCGGCCATGTCGGGTGAGACCAACCGGCTCATCGCCATGGCCCGCGAAATCCAGCCCGACCCCGATCCGCGCGAGCTCGACGTCGTGGCCTCCACCGGCGAGCAGGTCAGCATTGGACTGCTCGCCATGGCGCTGAAGGCGCAGGGGCGCGAGGCGCGCAGCTACACGGGCTTTCAGGTCGGCATCCGCACCAACAGCGCGTTCACCAAGGCGCGGATTGAATCCATCGACCAGACGCGCATGCGTGCCGATCTGGATGCCGGCATGATCGTCGTCGTTGCCGGTTTCCAAGGCGTCGACGATGCCGGCAACATCACCACCCTGGGCCGTGGCGGCTCCGACACCTCGGGCGTGGCGCTGGC
>DAIAZB010000773.1 GCA_027443745.1 Thiomonas sp.
GGACACGCGCCTGAACACCCCGGTGCGGCGCATCAAGCGCTTCGACGTCGGTGTGGAGGTGAGCACGGACGCGGGCACCGAATGGTTCGACCATGTCGTGCTCGCCTGCCACAGCGACCAGGCCCTGGCGCTGCTGGCCGATCCGAGTGAAGCCGAGCGCAGCGTGCTCGGCGCCATCGGCTACCAGCCCAATCGCGCGCTGCTGCATACCGATGCCAGCCTGCTGCCGCGCAACACCAAAGCCTGGGCGGCATGGAATTACGAAAGCGCCGGCGCGCGTGTCCACGGCGCTCCCGCACTTGCGACGGCCCAGGCCGCAGCCGCGCAGCCCCAGACCCAACCCGCGGTGTGCCTGCACTACCTCGTCAACAAACTGCAACCGGTGCCCTTCCAGCAGCCGGTCATCGTGTCGATGAACCCGCTGCGTGAACCCGAGCCGGCCAGCGTGCTGCGCGAGATGACCTACGCCCACCCTGTGTTCGACGCCGCGGCCATGGCGGCGCAGTCCCGCGTGCCCGAACTGCAGGGCCGGCAGCGCTCCTACTACTGCGGCGCCTGGTGCGGCTACGGTTTTCACGAAGACGGACTGAAGGCCGGCTACGCAGCCGCGCAAGCCCTGCTCGACCAGGTGCAGAAGCATGTTCACGGCAGCTTGCAGACCGCGCTGGAGGCGCAGCCGCGATGAGCGTCGCCACCCGCCTGCTGCGCAGTGTCCCGCCTGGGACGGCACACACCTCCAGCCAGGATCCGGGAGTGCTGCAAGCGCGCGGCGGCGCAGCCCGGGTGCAGCCCCTGATCGCGCGCGGCGTGGTGCATCACCAGCGCCTGCGGCCCACCGCCCACCACTTCGCCTACCGCGTGTTTTTCCTGCTGCTGCCCATGCGCACCCTGGCGCGTGACCCGGCACTGCTGCGCATGGCCCGTAACCGCGGCGGTCTGATGAGCTTTCACGACAGCGACCATGGCGACGGCGGCGCCGACAGCCTGGCCTGGTTGCTCGGTGTGCTGCGCGAGCAGGGTGTTGCCGATGCCGACGGCGAGATCTGGCTGCAGACCTTCCCGCGCGTGCTCGGCTACGTGTTCAACCCCGTGAGCTTCTGGTACTGCCACCGCACGGACGGCGCGTTGCGCGCCATCGTCGCCGAAGTCAACAACACCTTCGGCGAGCGCCACTGCTACCTGCTGGAGCCGCCGCAACAAGGCGGCGCGCAAACCCTGGCGTGGGGCCAAGAGCTGCGCGCCACCAAGGTGTTCCACGTCTCGCCGTTTTGCCACGTCCACGGCAGCTACCGCTTTCGCTTCCTGCGGGCCCGGCGGCGCGAGGGCCAGGTCGAGACGGAGCGCATCGTCGCCCGCATCGACCATGACGACGCGCAAGGGCCCTTGCTCCTCACCAGCATCAGCGGCGTCCTGCAGGCCCTCACCCCGGGCTCAAGCCGCGCCGCGTTGCTCAGCCATCCCTTCATGACCCTGGGCGTCATGGCCCGCATCCATTGGCAGGCGCTCAAGCTCTGGCGCAAGCGCGTGCCCTTCTTGTCCAAACCCGCTCCACCAGAAACCCGAGTGACGCGATGAACAG
>DAIAZB010000774.1 GCA_027443745.1 Thiomonas sp.
GTACCGGTTGGCCGAGGAATTCCTGCTGCTCACCCGGGTGGAAGCGCCGCAGCCGCTCAAGCTGCAGAGTGTCGAGCTGGGCGGCCTGCTCGACCAGGCGGCGGACGCGATGGACGACACGCTGCTGCGCGCCGGTGTGCGTTTGCAGCGAAACCTGGGCGAGGCCCCACTGTGGGTGCGGGGCGACTTCGCGCTGCTGGAGCGTGCGGCCATCAACCTGCTGCGCAACGCCGTGCAACACAGCGCCCGCGGCACCACGGTCGTGCTCGGCCTGGAGCCCATTGCGGGCCAGGCCCGCTGGTGGGTCGGCGACTCCGGGCCCGGGCTGGACGCGCAGCAGCAGGCGCAACTCTTTCAGCGCCACGTGCGCTTGGAAACACAGCCCACCCACACCGCCGGCTTCGGCCTGGGCCTGTATTTCGTGCGCCTGGTGGCGGAGAAGCACGGCGGCAGCGTGGGCGTTGCGTCCGCCCCGGGGCAAGGCGCCAGCTTCTGGATGTCGCTGCCGCTGGAGTCCGTCTGAGGCAAGCCTTGCCGAGGGAGCCGGGCGCTGCGCGAGCTGACCGCTTGGAGTTTGTCGAAACGGCCTCGGGCTTGTTCAGGCGCTCGCCCGGGTGATGCCAGGCGTCAAGCCTGTTCGCGGCAGCGCTGCGCCAGCTCCACCAGGGCTTTGCGCACTTCGCCCGCAGCGTGCACCGGCGCGGCGAAATCGATCCGCAACAGCCGGCCGTCGGCACGGACGTCCAGGCCGTCGGTGTCCACCCCGACCATGCTCACCTCCTGCGCCTGCACACCGTGGAGGTGGGCGCAGTAGGCGCGCAGATTGTGGGCGTGATCGGCATTCATGTGCTGGATGATGCCGGGCTCCGACATGTCCAGCGTGTTGGCGGGCGGGGCGAAATCGGCGGGGGCGATCCAGTGGATCCTGCCGAAGCCGCCGATGAAGCGTACCGCTTCCAGTTCGATGCGGTAGAAGAAAAAATCATGCATGCCGAAGTAACCCTCGGCTTCGGGCAGGTAGCGCACATAGCGCGGACCCAGCGCGTCCTTGTCCTGCAGGCGGCTCGCTCGGCCGACGAGCGTGACGCGTCCAGCCGCCTGCGCATCGCTGGCGCAGGGATGGGCGATGATGCTGGCGCGCGGATCGGCGTCCAGGTTCTTGGTGTGCTCGGCCAGTGTGGAAATCAAAATCACCGGACGGCCTTGGTGATCGAGCATGAACGGCGCGATCGAGCCGAAGGGCATGCCGCCGAGACGTTTGGACAGGGTGGACAGCACGCCGTTGGGATGGGCGCGGACGAATTGGCGGGCTTCGAGGCCGAGATCGCTCATGGCGGTGCCTTGCAAGGTAGGAAGGGCAGGCGTGGGCTCGACGCAGTTGTCGGCCACCGGCGGAGGATCGCCAGTCAACTGCGCTCAGCGGGGCGCCGAACTGGGGACAACATAACCGAAACCGCCATGATCGTGCCGCTGCGGACTGCCGCGAATCCAGGCACGGGCCGAGGTCTTCCTGACGGGCGGCATATCCGGATAACCCGCCGCCCCCACATCCCGTCCGGCAGCGCAACTGACCGGACAGCCACCTGCGCATTCGCTTCGGCGCATTGCCCGTGGGTTCAGCTCGCGGCCAGCAGGTGCTCGACCTCGGCAAAGCTCTGCGGGCGCTCGCTCGCCTCGATCGGCGAGCCAAGCTGGCGACCGATTTGCGTGGTCGAAAAAATCCCGCGGATGGTTGGCACATGGCCGCGCTCGAGCACAAGGGCGTGCTGGCGGCCGCTGGCGCGCAGAGTCATCACCACATCTCCGACGCTGGAGTGCTGCACTTCGCTGTAGTCCAGCACCTGGATGTGATCGCGCGGCACCATCACCCGTTCCACCAGTACCGCGTCACGCGGCATG
>DAIAZB010000775.1 GCA_027443745.1 Thiomonas sp.
GCGCCGGCATGCGCCAGGGCTGCGCCCAGATCGGATGTGAGGCCCAGCGTTTCGGGTAAGGCAATACCGGGCAAATAGCGGGTGTTCTCGCCGTGCGTACGCAAGCCTTGCATCAACCCCGCGTCACGCCCCCAGAGTTGCACGGCATGGCGACTTGCCGCGTGACAGGCCAGGGCTGTTCCCCAGGCTCCGGCGCCAAGAATGGTGATGTTCATACGCATGCAGGACGGGTCGGGGCAGAGCCGATCAGAGGGCCCGGAGGAACACGGGGCCAATCATGGCAAGCACCGTGGGCAGCGACGTCTGCCAGGGCGGATCGACAAGGAAACGACGCTCAGTTCAACGCCGAGCCATCGGGTGCGATCAGGCCACTCGGGGACTGGCCGGCCTGCTGGGCTTGCTGGCTTTCGTACATCGCCTGGAAGTTGATTTCGGCCAGGTGTACTGGAGGGAACCCGGCGCGGGTGATGGTGTCGGCCAGGTTGGCGCGCAGGTAGGGGTAAACCGTTTGCGGGCAGGCGATGCCCAGCAACAGGTCGGCATGTTCCTGCGGGATGTTGCGCATCTCGAAAATGCCGGCTTGCTTGCCCTCAACCAGAAACAGGGTCTGGTCGTTGACACGGGCAGTGATGGTGGCGGTGATGGCCACTTCGAAAATACCCTCGACCACGGGCTGCGATTCCACGTTCATCTGCACATCCACTGTCGGCTGGGCCTGCTCCAGCAAGATTTTCGGCGCATTGGGCTGTTCCAGCGACAGGTCTTTGAGGTAGCAGCGCTGCAACATAAAGACCGGCGACTGATCGGCAACCGCATTATTCGAGGGGGTGCTCATGCAAAAAAGCTCCAGAGTGTGGGCCCGCCTCAAGGGGCGGATGAAAGCAAGGACGGAAACAGCAGTCCCGGATTGTAGGAGCCGCCCGGTCTCGCCTGAACCAAGCCAAGCCGCGTCAGGCCGCGGCTTGCAGCAACGCGGTCAACCCTCCGTGGGAGTCGAGCGCGTAGAGATCGTCGCAGCCGCCCACATGGGTCTGGCCGATGAAGATTTGCGGCACGGTGCGACGACCCGTGCTCTGCATCATGTGCAGGCGGGCCTGGTGGTCGAGATCGACCCGGATTTCCTCGATGTGCTGCACGCCGCGCTTGAGCAGCAAGGCTTTGGCGCGAACACAGTAAGGGCACACCGCGGTGGTGTACATGCGAACCTGAGACATGAAAACTCCAGAAACTTGGCGTGGTCATCCACCGATGAACCCAGGCCCGGGCGTGGCGCAACCCAGGCATGCAGGGTGGCGTTCACGACCGACAACGATACTTGGAGACGAGGTAGGGCAGCACCTCACGGCACCGCTGAAACCGTCGATGCCGTGTTGAATCAGCCCCTCAATCGGCCCCAAGTCAGCTATTTTCCACCGACAAGCCGGCATCACGCCAGGCACGCAGCCCACCGGCAACAGCCGTGGCGCGGGTTTAGCCCAGCTTGCGCAGCGTGATGGCGGCACGACCGGCACGGGCGCCGCTTTGGCACATGAGCAAAAGTGGGGTTTCCTTATTCTTGGGCAGATCGGCCAAGCGCTGTTCGAGCTGCGCGAGCGGCACGTTGCGCGAACCGACGCAGTGGCCGGCGGCGTGCTCCTGTGGCTCGCAGACATCGATCAACACACCTTTCTCGCGGTTGACCAGACGCACGGCTTCGGAGGCGGTCACACCACTGCCACCACTGCCCGAAAAAGTGGTCCACAGCAGCATGCCGCCAGACACCAGGGCAATGGCGATGAGTGACAGGTTTTCCATGACGAACTTCAAAATGCCGACTCCCAATCAGATTGAGCATGAATTTTAAGAACATTAGCCAGCATGCATATGGCTATGCCCGCAAACGATGGCATGCGCAGGGTTATTTCTGCGTCGCGTGAGGCGATTCCGTCACGCCCGGCACCAGCAGATCGGAGCGATGATCGCGCCTGGAAGGTCCACTACGATAAGGCTCGATTCAACTGTTGAACCCACTTCCAAGCGCAATCGACGTCCCACCATGTACAAACTCGTCATGATTCGCCACGGCGAATCCACCTGGAACCAGGAAAATCGATTCACCGGCTGGGTCGATGTGGACCTCACCGACCAAGGCGTGGCCGAGGCCAGGCGAGCCGGCCGGTTGCTCAAGGTTCACGGACTGGACTTCGACATCACCTACACCTCGGTGCTCAAGCGCGCGGTGCGTACCCTGTGGCTGACACTGGACGAGATGGATCGCATGTGGCTCCCCACGGTGCACAGCTGGCGGCTCAACGAACGCCACTATGGCGCGCTGCAGGGCCTGAACAAAGCGGAAACCGCCGTGAAGTACGGTGACGAGCAAGTACTCATCTGGCGCCGGAGCTACGACGTGCCACCGCCCTCGATGGACGAATCCCATCGTCACGAGCTGGCGGCCGACCCACGCTACGGCCGGGTCAATGCCCAAGATCTTCCCCTGGCCGAGTGCCTCAAAGACACCGTGCGCCGCGTGCTGCCGCTGTGGGAAGAGTCGCTGGCGCCGGCCATCCGCGCCGGCAAGCGGGTGCTGGCGGTGTCGCATGGCAATTCCATGCGCGCCATCATCAAACATCTCGATGGCATTTCCGACACCGACATCGTCGGTCTGAACATCCCCAACGGCGTGCCGCTGGTGTACGAACTTGATGCGGCACTCAAGC
>DAIAZB010000776.1 GCA_027443745.1 Thiomonas sp.
TAGTGGTAATAACCACCGCCGTTGGCACAGGAACCCATGGACAGCACCCAGCGCGGTTCGGCCATCTGGTCGTAGACCTTGCGTAGAGCCGGCGCCATTTTGTTGCACAACGTTCCGGCGACGATCATCAGGTCGGACTGACGCGGACTGGGCCGGAAAACGATGCCGAAGCGGTCCAGGTCATAACGCGCAGCACCAGCATGCATCATTTCAACTGCGCAGCAGGCAAGGCCGAACGTCATGGGCCAGAGTGAACCGGTGCGCGTCCAGTTGATCAGCTTGTCGGCTGACGTGGTGATGAATCCTTCGTTCAGAACCCCTTCGATGCTCATGCTTGTTCCCCAAGGTGTGGGCCGAGATTACTCCCAGTCCAGCGCCCCCTTTTTCCATTCGTAGATAAAGCCCACCACAAGAATGGACAGGAAGATCATCATGGCCCAGAACCCCGTTGCCCCGATCTGCTTGAGCACCACGGCCCAGGGGAAAAGGAAAGCAATTTCCAGATCGAACAGGATGAATAGGATGGCGACCAGGTAATAGCGCACATCGAATTTCATACGCGCGTCCTCAAAAGCCTCGAAGCCGCACTCATAGGGTGCATTCTTGGCGCTGTCGGGACGGCTGGGGCCGAGTAGACGACCCAAAGCCAGCGGTGCGATACCCACGCCGGTGCCGACCAGAATGAAGAGCAAAACCGGTAAATATTGCTCAAGAAACATCAGGCCTCCTCTTCGTGACTTCGTCGATGCAAACCGGAAACTTGCTAGTCAACACGCTGCATAAGACAGCAGGTCAACAGCCCGCCGCGGCCCGCCACAGTCGTTAAAGCGTAGGTGAGAACCGCTATTTATTGTTTGATGTACTGCAACATTTTGGTGCCGACGGCGAGACTCGAACTCGCACAGCTTTCGCCACTACCCCCTCAAGATAGCGTGTCTACCAATTTCACCACGTCGGCAAAACCTCATCCAACTCGTTGTGTTGCAAACCTTCTCGAATGCAACTCAACCCAGCATTTTAGCCGCCTCGCATGCTTCCAAGCAACGCATAACCATGCCTGTTTGCGCAACGACAAGTTTCACGAGCAGTGAACGTTGACAAGCCGCCGGAAATAATGTTTTGCAATGCAGCATCCAAACTTACTTTGGGCCACTTGTCTTCGGCGCGGGCCCTGCAACAGTCTTGGCTGCAGGCTTGGCCGCTGAAGCAACCTGGGCTGCAGGACCTGCGCCCGGAATCTGAGCGATGCCGGCAGGCATCGACGATGCTGCCGGCTTGGCCGCAGCACTGGCTGCCTGTGCCGCGGCAGGTTTCTCGGTACCTGCCAGTTTGCTCATCAAGCCACCGCCCTCACCTGGCTGATTACCGAAATAGGCCAGTGCCAGGGTACAGACAAAAAAAAGCGTGGCAGCGACCGCCGTACTGCGGCTGAGAAAATTGGCAGAACCAGTAGCACCGAACAGGCTTCCGGATGAACCGGAGCCGAAGGATGCCCCCATATCGGCGCCTTTGCCGTGCTGCATGAGGATCAGGCCGACCATGGCGAGCGCGGACAGGATTTGAATGACGAGAATGAGGGTCAGGGCGATATGCATGATGAAATCGGGTGAGGTCGGGGTGCGGCTTCAGGTGGAAAACCCGGCTGCGTCAACAATGGCGAGGAAATCGGCAGCTTTCAGCGAAGCCCCGCCAATCAGCCCGCCGTCGATATCCGGCTGGGCAAAAAGTTCGACAGCGTTGTCGGGCTTGACACTGCCGCCGTAAAGCAGGCGGATGGCAGCAGCACCCGCATGATGGCGAACGGCGCGCTGGCGTATGAAAGCATGAACCTCTTGGGCTTGCGCCGGGCTTGCGGTGCGTCCGGTGCCGATGGCCCAGACCGGTTCATAAGCCAGGACGATCTGGTTGATGCGTTCGCCTAACAGCAGCAACACCGCGTCGAGTTGCGTCCCGACGACGGCCTCGGTTTGGCCACGCTCGCGCTGTTCCAGGGTTTCGCCAACGCAAACAACAGGCGTCATGCCCGCATCCAATGCGCGCTGGGCCTTCATGGCCACCGTGCTGTCAGCCTCGGCGTGGAGGGCGCGGCGCTCGGAATGTCCAACGATGACATGGCCGCAGTCGAAATCGCGCAGCATGCTCACCGAAACCTCCCCGGTGTATGGGCCTTGCTCATGCGCGGAGCAGTCTTGCGCACCGAGGTTGATGGGCGTTCTGGCCAGTAAACCCTGCGCCTGTGCCAGGTATGGGCTGGGAACGCACACAACCACATCGCAAGCAGGCGCAGGCGCGGCAATCAAAGCGTCCAGCAGGGTCTTGTTGGCGGCCAGCGTGCCGTGCATTTTCCAGTTGCCTGCAACCATCTTGCGACGCATCTTGTATCGTCTCCTCTAGGAATTGTCCGGGATCAGGGCCACGTCAACACGATCTTGCCGATGTGCTGACCTGCTTCCATCAGCGCGTGCGCTTGGGCCACCTGCTCGGCCGGCAACACCGCGTGAAGACGGGGCCGAACCTGCCCGGCTTCCATCAGCGGCCAGACCTTGTCGCGCAAGGCCAGCGCCACACCCGACTTGAAGGCCACGCTGCGGGCCCGCAAGGTGGAACCCGTGATCGTCAGGCGGCGACGCATCAACAGTGAGGCATCGAACCCGGCCGCCGTACCGCCTTGCACCGCGATGATGACCAGGCGGCCATCTTCCGCCATGCAACCGAGCTCACGCGCCACGTAGTCGCCTGCAACCATGTCGAGCAGCACATCGATGCCTCGTCCCTTGGTGTGCTCACGCACCTGCTCGGCAAAATCCTGCGTGCGGTAGTTGATGGCGCGCACTGCGCCGAGATCCAGGCATGCCTGACATTTCATGTCCGACCCGGCAGTCGCCCAAACGGTGGCACCGAGCGCATGCGCCAGTTGAATGGCGGTGGTGCCGATACCGCTCGTACCACCCTGGACCAACAGCAACTCGCCGGCCTTGAGCGCGCCGCGCTCGAACACGTTGTGCCAGACCGTGAAAAAAGTCTCGGGTAGCGCGGCGGCCTCGGCGTCGCTCAAGATCTCCGGCACGGGAAGGCACTGGCCCACGGGAGCAACGCAATACTCGGCGTAGCCGCCGCCCGTCAGCAAGGCGCAAACCCGCTGGCCGGGGCGCAGGGTAGACCCTCGCAGATCGCCGCTGAGCACTTCGCCGCAAACCTCGAGCCCCGGAATGTCGGAGGCACCAGGCGGTGGCGGGTACAGGCCTTTGCGTTGCAGCACATCAGGCCGATTGATGCCGAACGCGCGAACCCGCAGCAGCACTTCTCCAGGCCCAGGTTCGGGTCGATCGCGGCTCACCCAGCGAAGTACCTCCGGCGGGCCCGGTTGACTGATCATCGCAACGAGCATGGACGTCATGGCAGTTCAGTTCAATGAGCGGGAGTGAAGACGCTTGAGAAGACTGGTTCAGGACTGCTGTGGTTCGACCGGCGACGTCTGTTGAGCAACGGCTTCTTCCGCGCCGAGCAGCGCCTTGATCGACAGACGGAAGCGACCCTTATCGTCGGTTTCGATGACTTTCACACGCACCTTCTGGCCTTCCTGGATATGGTCGGAAACCTTGTTGATGCGCTCATTGGCGATTTGCGAAATATGCAGCAGGCCATCCTTGCCCGGCAGCACGTTGACCAATGCACCAAAGTCCAGCAGCTTGACCACCGTGCCGTCGTAGATCTGACCGATCTCGACCTCGGCGGTGAGCTCGCCGATGCGGCGCATGGCGTCCTTGGCACGATCGGCATCGGTTGCTGCCACCGTGATGGTGCCATCCTCGGCGATATTGATCTGCGTGCCCGTCTCTTCGGTCAAGGCGCGGATGATGGCGCCGCCCTTGCCGATGACGTCGCGAATCCGCTCCGGGTTGATCTTCATGGTGTAGAGGCGCGGGGCAAACTGCGACACCTCGGTGCGCGCTCCGCCCACGGCTTGCTGCATCAGCCCCAGAATGTGCATGCGGCCTTCGCGCGCCTGCGCCAGCGCCACCTGCATGATTTCGCGAGTGATACCCTGGATCTTGATGTCCATCTGCAAGGCCGTAATGCCAGTTGCGGAGCCCGCGACCTTGAAGTCCATATCGCCCAGATGGTCCTCATCACCGAGGATGTCGGTCAGCACCGCAAACCTGTTGCCCTCCTTGATCAGCCCCATGGCAATGCCAGCGACATGCGCCTTCAGCGGCACGCCCGCGTCCAGCAGGCTGAGGCAACCGCCGCAAACCGAGGCCATGGACGATGAGCC
>DAIAZB010000777.1 GCA_027443745.1 Thiomonas sp.
TTCCGGATTGCCGCCGAGCCAGTGTTCGTAAAACAGCGGCACGGTGACGATCTGAAGCAACATCGGCAGCACGATGAAGACATTGAAGAGGCCCATGTAGACGCCGGCACGCGCCGGAGGCACGCAGCTGGCCAGCATGGAATACGGGTTGCCCATCATGCTGGCCCAGGCGAGCCCGACCCCGACCATGGGAAGGAAGAGCAGTCCGCGCGTATGCACGTGCGGCAGCACCAGCATGCCCAGACCGCCCAGCAGCAGCGAGGCCGCATGCAGGCGTCGGGCTCCCCATCGCCGCGCGAGGATCATCATCGCGAATGCGGCGAGCATCGCGACGAAATTGTAGAAACCGCCGATCTGCCCGGTGATCAGCACCGCTTGCGTAAAGCCCGGCTTGGCGGAGTCCGTGGTGTGATAGAGCGAGCGCGCCAGCGACAGCGTGATGTATTCCCAGTAGCAGAACATTGCGTACCATTGCAGCAACATCATCTGCGCAAGTTGGCGCATGGTCCGCGGCATCGCGCGGATCGCCTCGGCCACCTCGACGAGCGTGGCACGCAAGCTATGCGGTTTGGCGCGCAGACGTTCGAGTTCGTCGGGAGCGAGCGGCAACTCCGGCGTGGTCCAGGCCGACCACCCGACACTGACGATGGAGCAGAAGGCGCCGATCGCGAATGCCACCAGCACCACGTCGGGGATGCCATGGCTGGTGGTCTGCGAAGCCTGCATGCCCAGGCCCACCAGGATCGACGGCGTGAGGTAGGCGAGGGTCTGCGAGAGCCCGGTGAACGCGCTTTGCATGAGGTAGCCGGTCGCGTGCTGTGACTGGTCCAGGCGGTCACCGACGAAGGCCCGGTAGGGCTCCATCGTGATGTTGTTGGCCGCATCCAGTATCCAGAGCAGGCTGGCTGCCACCCACAGGGCGGGACTCAGCGGCATGGCCAGCAGGCATACGCTGCACAACAGTGCGCCGACCAGGAAATACGGCGTGCGGCGACCGAAGCGGCTGGTGGTGCGGTCGCTGAATGCGCCAATCAGCGGCTGTACCACCAGTCCGGTGATCGGCCCCGCCAGCCACAGGTATGGCAGGGTGGCGTCGTGGGCACCCAGGTACTTGTAGATCGGGCTCATGTTGCTCTGTTGCAGCCCGAAGCTGAATTGGATGCCGAAAAATCCGACATTCATGTTCAGGATTTGCCAGAAGCCCAGCCTGGGTTTGCGCATGGCGGTTACCTTTCCCGAGAGCCCAGGGCGGCAGCGACCGGGGCATCGGCCAGCGGCACCGGTGCGTCCATCCGCCATCGATCGTAGAAACCTGGTTCGTCGGGCAAGGCTCCGCGCAGGCCGCAGATCGACGCGGCAAAAGCCGTGGCACGGGGCAATAGCTCCTCCACGCCGAGGCCGAGCATCAGTTGCGCCAGGGCCATGGCAGAGAAGGCATCGCCGGCACCCACCGTGTCAACCAGCCGCGCTACCGGTGCGGCCGGCGACGAGGCGATGCATTCGCCGTCGCCATTCCATGCAGCGGCGCCCAGCGCACCGTAGGTGACCAGCAACTCTTCCACGCCGAGGCCGCGCAGCAGCGTGCGAAGGGCGGCACTGCGCTCGCCGAGATGAGGCCGCCCCGATCCGGCCACGCAAGGGAGGTCGGACCAGGCGAGCAACTGCATCTGCTCCTCGTCGCTGACCTTGAGGATGGTGGTGCCGCGCAAGGCATCGAGGGCATCGGCCGGCGCC
>DAIAZB010000778.1 GCA_027443745.1 Thiomonas sp.
CATGTCGGCGATGGTGTAGTCGTCGCCCGCCAGATAGGTGCTGCTGGCCAGGCGCGCGTCCATCACGCCGTACAAGCGCTTCGCCTCATTGGTGTAGCGGCCGACGGCGTAGTCGATTTTCTCCGGCGCGTAAATGCGGAAATGGTGCGCCTGACCCAGCATGGGGCCGAGTCCTCCCATCTGCCACATCAGCCACTGCAAGGTGGTGTAGCGCGCGGTGCCCGAGGCGGGTAGGAAGCGACCGGTTTTTTCTGCAAGGTAGATGAGCATCGCGCCCGATTCGAACAAGGTGATGGGTGTGCCGCCGGGTCCGTCAGGGTCGACCAGGGCCGGAATCTTGTTGTTGGGGCTGATGCGCAGGAACTCGGGTTTGAACTGTTCGCCGGTGCCGATGTTGACGCCGTGGATGCGATAGGGAAGGTCGAGTTCTTCCAGCAGGATATGCACTTTGTGGCCGTTGGGAGTGGGCCAGGAATAGAGGTCGATCATGGCAGGCTGCGGGTTGGGGTATCGGCGGGCAGCAGCCCCATCGGCCACTGATGGCTTTATTGTTGCGCCGCATCGCGAATCGTGCAGGGATGGCTGGAAAGCCGCGTTGTTTGATGCCCTGCGAGGCACAGACCGCGCCGTGGTCTGCGGCGCCGCGAGCGGACTGCAATGCGGCAGCGCGCCACCCAGACCCGCGCCCGCCTGGGATAACGCGGGTGCACTAAGGGCGTGACAAGCCCCGGGCGCGTCCGGGTGTTGCCGCCAACGCGTGGTGACGTAGCCAGCGCCTGCGCTCGCCAGCCAGGACTTCGTCCAAGGGCCGACCTCCAGCAAGTGCCATGTGCTGCTTGACGCCGCCCAGTTCCGCGGGTGTGTGCCGGGCCAGTGGTCGGGCGAGTTGCAGGGCCATGTGCAGCGCCATGCCTGGGTCGGTGAGGCGGCAGGCCAAGCCAAGGGTGTGAGCCCGTTCGGCCGACAAGCCGTCATCGGGCAGGCACAGCTCGGCGAGCGCGGCGCGAGACAGGCGCTGCGCCGCCAGCCACAACGCCCCGGCATGCCTGCCGGCGATTTCGCCCGCCATCGGCAGCAGGAATTGGGCGCTGCGGGCGGCGACGATCAGATCGCACGCCAACGCCAGCGCCAGGCCGGCGCCGCTGGCCTGGCCTTCCACGGCGGCGATGATGGGTTTGTCGCTGTCACGCAGGGCCAGCAGCCAATCGTGCAGCGCGTCGATGAAAGAGGCCTCATCCTGCGCCGCCTGCAACGACTCTTGCGGGCCCAGACAGAATTGCTCAGCGCTTCCGGTCAGCACGATGACGTGGATGTCCGGGTCGCGCAGTGTGGTGGACAGCGCCTCGATGCCGGCGTGAGCCATCGCCGGCGTCATGGCCGCGCTGGCTGTGCCGAGCTGGAGATTGAGCACGCAGATGCGGTCATCGGTCGCGGCGGTGTCATCGTCGAAGAGGGTCATGGTCGGCGCGTGTCCAGAGGTTTGGGGCGGCAGTTTCAAGGCGCAAGCGCCGCATTCAGATTGCATGTGCAAAATCCCATGCAGAAAAACACATTTTTGCAAAATCGTTCACAAAATTCCCAGGCTCATTGTGAATCAACCCTTCTCGGCACGATATTGGCTGATAAATTCGGCTTCAGTCTGTACAGTTCAGCGCCCGAACCTGCGCCCTCACAACTTTCGATCCGCTTTGCCGTTGTCCATGCACCATCGTCCGACCCATGTTTCGCGTGGACATGCCCAGCCTTCCTGGCTGAAGCTGGCACTGCTGGCTGGCTTGCTGCTCGTGCCGTCTCTGGCGCAGGCTTTGTTGTTGAACCGCCCCCTGGTTCACGCCATTCTCGGGCAACCGCTGCGCGTGGACATTCCGGTGCGGCTCGACGCGGGTGAACAACTGGCGACCCGCTGTGTCCAGGTGCAGGCCGAGGCCGGCTCCGACCCGCTGCGCGCCGACCAGTTGCAGATCGGAATGCAGCCCGAGGGATCGAGCATGGAGCGCATCCAGGTGCGATCCACCATGCCCATGACCGAGCCGTTTGTGGTGCTCACGCTCAAGCTTGGCTGCCAGTACCAGCGCAGCCAGCAGTACACCATCCTCGTCAATCCGCCCACCCCCGAGCTGCCCGTGCTGCCAGGCGAGGCGGCTGCCACGGTACGCCTGCCGCAACACCCAGGCAGCGCGGCATCGACGCCGCGGTCTGCAAGTCCGGAGCCTGTGCAGTCTGCCGCGGCGGCGGCTCAGTCTGTCCTCGCGGGTGGTTTTGGCGCACGACAAGGTACCGGCCACAATCCGGCGCCTGCCCGCGCCAAACGCCAGCCCGACGTCGCAGCGAACCAGGATCGCCAGCGCTACGCAACCGTGCAGACCGACCAGGAGCGCCGACAACGCCACCCGGCTGCGATGCTGGCCAGGATGAAGCAGACACACACCGCGCAGGGCGCCAGCCTGGTACGGCATGCAGGGGCCAGGCCGGAAAGCCAGTTGAAACTGGATTGGCTTTCGGCGGCGCTGGTGCCCGCGCCCGACTTGCGCATCAGCACGACGCTGGCCCTGCCTGCGGCCCCCATCACTCCCGCGCAACGCAAGGTCTACGCGCAGTTGCGCACCATCGTCATGGATGGCGCTGCCGCCCCGGGGGAACCGCTGCGCTCGGGCCAGAAGCTGAACGCGCTGGAGGCCCAGGTGAGTGCGCTGGATGCGAACCGGTTGCAGGACGGTCGCAAACTTGCCGTGGCACAGGCTCGGTTGATCGAACTGGAGCGGACACGCTACCCGGCCTCATGGACCTATGGCCTGCTGGGGCTCTGCGCGTTGTTGGCACTGATCACGCTCTGGCTTTGGCGTGATCGGCTGCGGCGTGCGGCCGCCGACGCCCACTGGTTTGCATCCGAAGCGCAGATCAGCTCGCAACACAACGCGGCTGCGCAGGTGCAAGCCCCGGTCTCGGTTCCAGTCCCGGTGCCGACGATGCACCCGGCGCGCATGCTGCCACCCGGTACGGCGTCGGCCTCCGATCAGCCGGTATGGGAAGTCAGCGGCCCGTCAACCTGGCCTCCAGCCCAACCCCTCGGAGCCGCTGCGGCCGATGACGCTGCGGCCGGGAGTCCCGCGTCGACGCGCCCGCAAACCACGCAGCCCGCCGAATGGGGGCAGGCCTTGAGCCTGGACAAGGAGGTGTTCTCGCGGCCGCTTTCGGGCCAGGAGCAGGTGCAGGTCGACGAGATGATGGACATCGGTCATCTGGCGGATTTTTTCATCAGCATCGGGAGCCCGGAGCAGGCCATCGAGGTGATGGAGAAGGCCTTGGGGGAGGTCAACGGGGGGACCCAGGCCTTGCCGTGCCTCTACCTGTTCGAGTTGTATCGCCAGACCGGGCGCAAGGACGATTACGAGGTGCTGTTGGCGCGTTTTTCCCACCGCTTCAATGTGCAGATCCCGCCCTGGGACCATCCGCCATCGGCCGAGGCCCGTGAGTTGGAAGCCTACCCGCGGGCGATTGCGCTGATCTGCGAAACCTGGGATCTGGCGCCCATGCTGACCGTCATCGAGCGCATGCTGCTGGACGATCCCGCCAAGCCGCGTGTGGGCTTTGACCTGCCCGCCTACCGTGATCTCCTGGATTTGTACGCCGTGGCCCGCGATCTCCACCGACACTCGCCGGAATCGCGGCGCGAGGCCGAGCAGGCGCTGCCGCGCATGTCTGGGCCGGACGGTGGCTTGGACCTGCCGCTGGTGTTGAATGCGCATGCCCTGGACCAGGGAGCTTCGCGCCAACAAGTTTCCGCGCCGCCAGAGCTTGCGCCGCTGGACTTCACCCTCGATGAGTTGTCGACGTCCCAACCCCCCATGGTGGCACCAGCGGATGGATCACCCAGGGGTGTGTCGCCAAAGGACGTGGCGCCAACAAATCCTGCGCCGCTCGATACGGCACCGGCCGCAGACGCATCCAGCGCGGCTGGCGATGCCGCCAGGCGTTGAGGCTCATCAGAGCCTGCCAATCCCCGACTCCTCCAACAGCGCCGAGGCCCTAGAGCTTGGCCAGGCGCTCCAGCGCCGCGTCGAGCGTGGCCTCGCGTTTGGCGAAACAAAACCGCACCGTCTTCCGCTCCACCGGCTGTGGATGGAAGGCCGACAGCGGAATGGCGGCGACACCCACGTCGCGTGTCAGCCACTCGCAAAATTCCGCCTCGGGCCTGTCGCTCAGTGCCGAATAGTCGGCGCATTGGAAATACGTGCCTTCGCAAGGTAACAAACGCAATCGGGTCGTGGCTAGCCCATGGCGAAAGCGGTCGCGCTTGGCCTGGTAGAACGCTGGCAGTTGCTGATGGGCTTGAGGCCGCGATCGCAAATGCTGGGCCAGCGCGTGCTGCATGGGC
>DAIAZB010000779.1 GCA_027443745.1 Thiomonas sp.
AGCTGACCATGCCGGTGCTGGGCCTGTGGTGCAACGGCGACAAGGTCATCGACATTTCCGCCCAGGACAGCCTGCGCAACGGCCTCACGCACGCCAGCGCGATCAGCACCAGCACGCTGGTCGGCTGCGATCACATCCCGCAGTTGGAGAAGCCCGGGGAAACCGCGCAGGTCCTCACGGCGTTTGCGCTGTCGCACTAGGGCGGCCCATGGACGGCATGCTGGGAAAGGGCAGGCAGGCGTTCCCCATCTTCGGCAAGCCGGGCTTTGCGCATCGCCATCCGCCGGGGCGGCCGCTTCACCACACCCAGGGAATCAACGCCTTCGTGCGCCGCATGTAGTCCACGTAGGCGGCGCCGAATTGCTCGCGCATCCAACGCTCTTCGTGGCGCAGCTTGTAGGCGAACGAGACAAGGATCAGCGCCCAGGCGACCAGGCCACGCCACTCTCCCATCACGAACGCGCTGCCCAGCACGCCGGTGAGCACGCCGGTGTAGATCGGATGGCGTACCCAGCGATACGGCCCAGCCGTCACCAGCTCATGGCCCTGCTTGAGCTGCACGCTGGCGCTCCAGTTGCGCCCCAGCACCACGCGCGCCCAACAGGACAACGTCAGACCCAGCAGCAACGCCGCCAGCCCGAGGCTCGGCCAAAGCGCGCCCGGCGGCAGGAAGCGCCGCACCAGCCACGGCCAAGGCCGTCCCAGTGCCCGGGCGAAGAACAGCACGCAGGCCAGCATCAGCGGCGCACGGTACGTCAGGAACGACATCCAACCGTCCACCCGCGCCGCAGCCTTGTTGCCGAACGCACTGACGAACCAATACAGCAGCCACGCAATCCAGAGGGCGACGGCGGCGATTTGGGCCTGGTTCTCGAAGGAGTCCATGGCGACAACCCATGCAGAGAGGGTGGACCAAGCTTGCGCCGCCGCCACACTCCGATCGAGTGCCGGTTGTCAGGCGGTTCGCGATCGCAACTGCCCGCTTCCGCGGAGGGCATCCCTGGGCGTATAAGCAAGGCATCGGCCCGGCACCTGAATCGGGGGCGTCATGCAGGATTCGATCAAGCGCTATTTCCTGATCTTCGTCGGCGTCGCGGGCATGCTTTCGTCCGGTGTCCTGATCGTCGCGTCGCTCAGGCGCGGCACCGTACTCAGTCCCATCTACGCAGCGGCAGTTGCAGGCGACGCCTACCAGAGAGCCTCACAGGCCTCGCCATTCTGGTTCGTGCTACTGCTCTATGGTGCGTCGTTCGCGGGGTTTGCGTGGATCGCCTGGCGCGCGTATCGCCGTTAGCCCCGGCGTCGAGCTGGGCGTGGGCGCGGATGTGCGATCCATGAGGAACATCGAGCCATCGCCCCAAGCGCCGCCACGTTAGCCGGCGCCCTGACGCGCCATCGGAACGCCGGAGCCTCAATCCGCCACGTCCGCCACCAACCGATCCAGCTCCGCCTTCAACGTGGCGCCGTGCGTGCGCAGCCAGGCGCGCTGCTCGCGCCACTCGGGCATCAGCTGCTCCACCTGCGCCCAGAAGCGCGGGGCGTGGCTGCGCACCTTGAGGTGGCAGAGCTCGTGC
>DAIAZB010000780.1 GCA_027443745.1 Thiomonas sp.
CGATACCGAGGTGGCCAGCACCTGGGGCGCAGCGTTGGGGATCGACTGCAAGGCAGCCAGCACATCACGCGGGGTTTGCGCCTGGGCGAGCAGCGCCTCGGGCAGACGCCGGCCGAACGCACGCTCGACGCGCATCAACAACTCCACCCGCGCCAGGCTGTCGAAGCCCAGGTCGCGGTCGAGCGCCGTGTCGAGGTCCACAGCCACCGGTTTGACCGATTGCCGGTTCAGTTCCAAATACGTTTCGCGCACCAGTCCCAGCAGTCTGGCTGACATGTCCTCGCCACTGGCTGTCGACAAGAACCAGGCAGGCGTCAGCGTGTGGTTCATGGCCATCCCCCCTCGAATCGCTCCGGCACTGCTGCGCAGGAACACAAACACGCACCCGCCGATCCCATTTCGGCAGGGTCTATTCAACTGTGATCAAAACTCGGGGAAAAAGTGCGGTGGGGTCGCAGACCTTAAGTCTGGCGAAAGCATGCAACTCTGCTGGGCGGGAGCTGTCGGCCCGCTTGGACGCGAGTGGGTTCAGGACATCGGCCGCGCAACGGGAGCGGCATCGGGCTGCGCCTGTGGTGCATAGCGTTGGTACAGAACTTTCGCAGCCTGCAGCATTTGCGCCCGCGGCAACTCGCCGGTGAGGGCGTAGCCCCAGTCACGGTCTACCCAGTAGAAGGTGGTGGTACCGTCGTGGTCAACGATGCGAAAGCCGGTCTCGGCCGTGGGCTTGGCCATGGCGCGCAGGAAGACGGTGATGCGCTTGCCCCGCCCATCCTGGTACATGAGTTGGGCTGCGGGTTTGCCGGGCATGCCGGGCAACAGACGCCCACCCATCAGCACCAGGCCGCCAGGCAAGGCGTCGGGCGCGACGATGGGGCGATTGAGCCGGCGTGACAGCCAAGTGGTGAGGTCGCTGCCGTTGCGCACTTCGACCGGGCGGCGCGGGTCGGGGGTGTAGACGGCGTAGGCGAGTTCGGCCTGCCGCACGAAGTGCATGGCGCCTTCGTCCTGCGCCTGCGCCATCACGGCATGCGGCTGCGGCATGAAGCTGCGTGTGGCCAGGCCGCCGGCCAACGCGCCCACACCCAGCCACAGCGCCACCGAAGCGGCCTGCGCCCAATGCCGCGCCGGCGGCGCCGGGCGCAACAGCAGGCGCGCGGGCACAGGTTCGTCCAGCAGCGGGTCGAGCGCATCGCGCAAGGCCTGGCGTTGCGCCTGCAGCGCGGCGACCTCGGCAGCGAGCGCGGGGTCTTGCGCGCACCACTGCTCGACTTCGGCGCTGTGTGCCGATGCGAGCTGGCCATCGACATAAGCCATGAGGGTGACGCGGTCGGGGCGCGGTGCGCTCATCCCAAACTCCTTTGTCCTTCGATCACGCGCAGCGGTGGCCGCGCGGCGGATGCCTCGCCGTCGGTGAGCACGCGCAACTGACTGCGCGCGCGCGACAGACGTGACATGATGGTGCCGATCGGGACGCCCAGGGCGCGCGCGGCGTCGCCGTAGCTCAAGTCCTCCACCGCGACCAGCAGCAGCACCTCCCGCAGAGGCACCGAAAGCTGTTGCAAAGCGGCGATCATGTCCAGCGCCTGCAGGCGAAATTCCTGGGTGGCGACCTGGGTGGGATGCAATGCCTCGGGCAGATCGTCCAGCGCTTGAGGTGCGCCCATGCTGCCGCGTACCGCACATTGGTCGACGAA
>DAIAZB010000781.1 GCA_027443745.1 Thiomonas sp.
CCGCCAGCGCCAGCGCGGCAACCCCCGAGGCCGTGGCCAGGCGGCGCACGTCCGGCAGGCTGGCGTGGCGCCATGGTGTGCGATAGGCGCCGAAGGCCAGCAGGCAGCCTCCCCACACCACCACCGCCAGCGGCAGGCTGATGGCGACGATGTGCACGATATTGGCGGGCGCGTTGTTGCTGAACAGACTGAAGCGAAAGACGAAGGACGCGAGCCAGGCCAGTGCCACCACGGCCGCGTCGTTCAAGGGAGGAAGCCAGCCGATGCGGCTGGTGGTGCGGCGCTTGAACTTCATGCCGTTTGTGCCATCAGCTCCAGGCCGCGCGCCACCAGTGCGCACACCCGCTCGCGCTGGGTCGCGCTCATGTTGGAGCCCGAAGGCAGGCAAACGCCCCCTTCGAACAGGGCGCGGCTCACGTCATGCGTAGGCCCGCGTCGCGATCCAGCCGAGGCTGGGGATGACGCCAGGGACGGCACGGCGCCTGCCGGAGCCGGCGCATGCGGAACGTAGTGGCAGCCGGCGTACAACGGCTGCAAGTGCATGGGTTTCCACACCGGGCGGGCTTCGACGTTGTGGCGCTCGAGAAAGTCGAGCAGGGCATCGCGGCGCGCCTGCGCGCCTTCGCCTTCGAGCACGAAGGCCGAGAGCCAACGGGTGGAACGGTGGCCTTCGGGCTCGGCCATCCAGCGCAGGCCCGGCACGCCAGCCAGCGCCTGCCGGTATTGCGCGAACACGGCGCGGCGGCTCTGCACCCGCTGCTCCAGCACGCGCAACTGGCCGCGGCCAATGCCGGCCAGCACATTGCTCAAGCGGTAGTTGTAGCCGTCCTCAAGATGCTCGTAATGCCGCGCCGGCTCGCGCGCCTGGGTGGAGAGGGCGCGGGCGTGGGCGAGGAGTGCGGCGTCGTTGCCCACCAGCATGCCGCCGCCCGAGGTGGTGATGATCTTGTTGCCGTTGAAGGAGAACACCGCAAGCCGGCCGAAGCTGCCGCTGGGCCGGCCGTGGTAGGTCGCGCCCAGCGATTCGGCGGCGTCTTCCAGCATGGGCACACCGTATTGCTCCAGCAGCGGGACGATGGTGTTCATCTCGGCGCTCTGGCCGTAGAGGTTGACGACCACGGCTGCCTTCGGTGTGATGCCTTGCGCGCGCAGCGCCGCCAGCGCCGCCGCCAACGCCTGCGACGACATGTTCCAGCTCTCGGGCTCCGAGTCGATGAACACCGGTGTGGCGCCGAGTTGTTTGATGGGGTTGGCGCTGGCCACGAACGTGAGGCTGGAGCACAGCACCACGTCGCCGGGGCCAACGCCCAGCAGACGCAGGCCCAGGTGCAGCGCCGCGGTGCCCGAACTGGTGGCCGCCGCGTGTTGCACACCCACCAGCGCGGCGAGTTCCCGCTCGAAGGCGTCGACATGGGGGCCGAGCGGGGCGATCCAGTTGCTGGTGAAGGCCTCCTGCACCAGCGCCACTTCGTCGTTGCCCAGATGCGGTGACGAGAGATAGACCCGCTGTGACAGCTCGCGCCGCGTGATGAGATCAACCGCGCGCCCGGCCGCGTCCACCACGGGCACATGGTCGATGCGCTGCGCGTCCATCAGCGCCAGCACGTCGCGCTGGCTGGCTTGCAGGCCGACGGTGAGCGGCGGTTTCTGCGGCAGGGCCGACAGTGGGGCGTCGGCGGGCAGGTCTGCCAGCGCGGCGCGGCGCAGGTCGCCGTCGGTGACGGTGCGCAGCAGGCAGCCCTCGGTGTCGGTCACGAGCAGAATGCCCTGCGCCGTGGCATCGAGCCGGGCCAGCGCCTCGTGCAGCGTGGCGTGAGGGGCGAGGCAAAGAGCGTTGAAGGCGTTGACATTCATGCGGATGCTCCTCGAAGGGGGCGGGCAGGCACACCGGCCCAGGCCTCGCCGTCGGGCAGGTCTTGCAGCAGCACCGCACCGGCGCCCAGCGTGGCACCTGTGCCCACACGCAGATTGCGCAGCACCGTGCTGCCTGCGCCCACCAGGGCGGTTTCGCCCACCTGTACCGCGCCGCCGAGTTTCACACCGGGGGCGATATGCGCCCAGGCGCCGATGCGGCAGTCGTGATCGACCACCGCGCCGTGATTGACCATGGCGCCTTCCCCCAGCTCGGCCATGGGGCCTACGACGCACTGTGCCGTGATCAGGCAGCCGGGGCCGACGCGTGCCGAAGCCGCCACGCTGGCGCGGGGGTGGACGATGGTGGCCAGCGGCCCGACGGACGCCAGCCGCGCCGCTTCGTCGCGCCGCACCGGGTTGTCGCCGATGGCGACGTGGACGGCACGTGGCCCGGGCAGCGCGACGGCATCTTGCGGCGACAGCACCGGGACACCGGGCAGCAGTTCGCCGCCCCAGGTGGCCGGGTTGCAGTCCGAGGCGAGCACGCGCGAAAAGGCGCCGCTCGCCATGGCCGCATCGGCCGCCACGCGGCCGTGGCCACCGGCGCCAAACACGATCAAGACAGGTTTTTCGGAAGATGCAGACATGATGGATTCAATAGCGATTGACCTTGTGCAGCAGATCGGCCGACAAGGCAAGCGTGGCCAGCAGATGCGCGATGCGCGCGGCGCTCTGGCCGTCACCATAGACGTTAACGGCATGGTGTGGCCAAGGCCCGTGGGCAACAGCCTGCCGGATGACGGCCTCGATGGCCCCGGCCTGCGGCGTCACGTCCACGGTGTTGGCGTTGCGCTCGCGAAAGCTTTGGCGGCTGCCGACGTTGACCACCGGCGTGCCCAGACTGGCCGCCTCGATGATGCCCGACGACGAATTACCCGCCAGCACCGCCGCGTGACGCAGCGCGGCCAGATAGTCGGCCCGCGGCAGATGGGTGATGCGGTGAAACCCGGGCCACTGCTGCGCGCGCAACAGCGCCTCGATGCTTCCTGAACCCGCGTCGGCATTGGGCGCCAGCCAGATCACGCTGAAGGCCGAGCCCGCCCCGGCAGCACGCAGTCCGTCGAGCAGGGCCTGGGTCTGCGCGGCCGCGTCGCCCGCCTGCTGCACCACGGGGTGGAACAGGACGAGGGCGTAGGGGCGTTCGGCAAGGCTTCCCCTCCCGGCCTCTTCCAACAGTGGGGGAGGCGTGAACGGCGCCGAGCGTGCTGGAGCATCGTCCCGCCCGGCCCCCGCAGCATCATCGCTCCCTCCCCGCGCGTGGGGAGGGTTGGGGTGGGGAGATTGCCGTGCCAGCGCCGCCTGCAAAGCCCGCAGCGCAGCCTCTCGCGGAAGATGCAGCGCATCAGACAGATCGTCCAGCCCGGGCGCGCCGACCACATGCACGCGCTGCGGCTCTTCGCCCAGGGCGATGAGCCGCTCGCGCGATTCGATGGTGGCGCAGAAATGCAGGGCCGCGAGCTTGCTGATGGCATGGCGCACCGGCTCGTCCACCGTGCCCGAGCGCTCGCCGCCGTGCAGGTGGATGGACGGCACGCCCAGGTGCAGCGCCGCAATCGCTCCCGCGAGCATCTCGCCACGGTCGCCCAGCAGCAGTAGCGCGTCGGGCCGCTCGGCCTGCAGCACCGGCACCAGCCCCGCCAGCGTCTGGCTGATCGCCCGCGCCATGCCCGCACCGTCCCGCGCGCCCACATCGCTGGGAATGCGCGCGGCGATGCGCACCCCGCTGGCCACGATGTCGTCCACCGTATGGCCATAGTCCGCGTGCAGGTGCATGCCCGTGACCGCCACCGCCACCTCCAGCGCCGGATGCGCGGCGGCCGTGCACAGCGCATGGCGCATCAGCCCGAAGTCGGCGCGGGTGCCGGAGAGATAGAGGATGCGGCGGGGCATGAAAGGCGAAGGGAATGGAGGGCGAGTCAGCCACGGCGGGCTGTCAACGGGAAGATTTTTGCAGAGATTGCGGTGCATCCGCCCAGCGTGGGGCGGATAGGGCGGAATCGTGCGAAATCCACCCTGCGACGAAAGTGCGGTAGCTCCTGCGTAAATGTGGGGCGCACCATGACCACAACGGAGCATTCCAGGCCCTTGCTCATGTGCAGGGTCATCACCTTGATGCCGTCCTGGCCGGGGTCGAAGTGCCCGGTTTTTTTTGCGCACCTGGTGCAGTAGGCCGCGCCGGGCCAGAGCGTCGGCGCACAGTCCATCTTGCTTCATGCGCAACTTTCGCTCCAGCAGCCCGAGGTTTGGCGCGCTTCATAAAAAATGTCGAAGATATTTGACATTTCTTGAGCCAGATGCTCCACTCCCAACATGAATCTCGCAGACATCGGCCAACTCGTCCAAGCCCGACGGGAGGCGTTGGGCCTTTCTCAGGCGCGGCTGGCGCGGCTGGCCGGGTTGTCGCGCGCCACCATCAACCAGCTGGAAAACGGCAGTCTTGTGGACCTGGGTGCGGCCAAATTGATGGCGCTGCTGAACCTGCTAAGCATGGATCTGGCCGCACAGCCACGGGCACCGCAAGCGCACGCGCTGGCCTTGCTGAGCCAGACGGCCAGCGTCAGCTACAAACACGCGCTGCCCCCCGGTGTTCTGGCCGATGCGCTGGTGGCCGGCACTTTACCCCCGGCGCTGCTGCCGCAGGTGGCCACGCTGCTGGACGAGGCGCCCCTGCCGCTGATCGTGGCCGGCATCGCGGAAGTGGCCGAACGCACCCACACGCCACCCAAGACGCTGTGGAAGCATTTGGCGGCATGGGCACGAGAGCTGCAGTCGCCACGGGCTGCCTGGGCCTGAGGGAGGTCATCAGCATGAACCAGTCCACCCAACCGAGTGCCCTGCCAGAAGGTGTGTGGCAAACCCTGTTGGCCCACGCTTTCACGCTGGTGGACGAGATTGCCCGCCATGGCACCAGCGATCCGTTCTGGACCTTCGGCGGCGGCACAGTGCTGATGCTGCGGCACGGCCACCGCCTGAGCAAGGACATCGACATTTTCGTGCCCGATCCGCAGTACCTGGGTTTTGTGTCACCACGGCTGAGCGATGCGGCCGAGCGTGTGACGGCGGACTATGTGGAGGGGCCGGGCTACGTGAGGCTGCTGCGGCCGGAAGGTGAGATCGACTTCGTGGCCTCGCCCAACCTCATGGCGCAACCCTATGATGAATGGACGCTGCTTGGACGCACGGTGATGGTGGAGACGGCCGCCGAGATCGTGGCCAAGAAGCTCTGGCACCGAGGCGACCGAGCCACGGCGCGTGACCTGTTTGACCTGTCGCTGGTGATCGAGCGGGAGCCAAAGGCGCTCGCCACTGCGGCACCCTACCTGGTTCGACATCGGGAGGCGTTCCTGACGCAGATTCAGCAACGGCGCACGGTGCTGGGCGCGCAGTTTGAAGCGATCGATGCGCTCGGCTATCGGCCGCGGTACGACGAAGCGGTGGAGCGGGCGAGCCGATTTCTGATGCAGTTGCCACCAGTTTGATGAGGAGCACACGCGGGAAGCAGGGTCGGGCTTGGCCGCTTGTTCATACACGCGCGGCGAACTTGCCGCCGCCACTCGCCCCAATCACCAAGCGCTGCGTCGCCCGCGTGGCCCCCACATAAAGCAGCCGCGCTTCCTCGCGCTCGTCTTCGCCCTCGGCGGGCATGTGGCCTATGCCCACCAGCGCCACCACCGGGAACTCCAGGCCTTTGCTCGCGTGCAGGGTCATCACCTTGATGCTGTCGTGCGCCGGGTCGAACTCGCCTGAACGTTTGCGCACCTGGTGCGGCAGCTTGCGTTTGCGCAGGCATTCGGCGCACAGGTCCATGTCGCTGTGGTGGCGGCAGAGGATGGCCATGTCGGCCCAGGCGTGGCCTTCGCGGTGGGCGGCTTGAGGAGTCTTGTACGCGACAGAATGGCA
>DAIAZB010000782.1 GCA_027443745.1 Thiomonas sp.
AATGCGGGTGCGGTCCTGAATGAAACGCACCAGGCTGGACTGCATGATGTTGAACGCATGCGCGGCGCGCCTCACCTCGGTCGGCCCGGTCTCGGGCAGCGGCGGCCGGTTGATGTCCTTGCCCAGGGCATCGGCGGCGGAGGCCAGGACCGCCAGCGGCCGGGTCATCCAGCGCACCGCCGCATACGACAGGACGAGCACCGTCAGCAGCAGCACCAGCAGGGTCAGCAGCAGTCGCCACGGCGTGCTGGCCGGGCCTTGCGGCAACTGGGTGTCGAAAGCGACCCAGCGGCCGTCGCGCAGTTGCACCTGGGTCAGGAACATCAGACCCGATGCCATGCCGGATCTCATCGCCGGCATAGCCGACATGCCCGGCATCGCGGCCGACATGGCCGTTGCCATGCCCCCATGTCCACCCATCATGTCCTGGCGGCCGGACTCGAGCCCGGATGGCCTGGCGCCCGGCGCGGCCTGCCGGACGGAAACCCGCAGCGGCCGCGCATCACCCAGCGCGGCATGCAGCGCGGCCGAGAACATGGCGGCATGGGGGTTGTCCAGCGCCGCGGCACGCGGCGCACGCGGCGCTGCCTCCAACCTCACCACCTGCGGCGGCACGCTGAGGATGGTGACGATGCGCTGCTGCTCGGCAGGGCCGAGGGAATCGAGCAGCTTGACGATGTCGGCGATGCGCTGCGCCGACTGCATGCCGCTGCTGCGCAACAGCAGGCGATCGCGCTCGGCGAAATTGATCGAGGCGCTCAGGATCTGGGCGAACACCAGGCCGCTGAACAGGATCAGCATCATCCGCCCGAACAGCGAGGCCGGCAGCAGACGCATCAGGTTGTTGCCTCGACCGGGGCCGACAGGACATAGCCGATGCCGCGCACGGTCTTGATCAGGACGGGGTCGCGCGGGTCGTCGCCCAGGCGCTGGCGCAATCGGCTGACCTGCACGTCGATGCTGCGATCGAGCGGGTCGGCCTCGCGGCCCTGCGTCAGATCGACCAACTGGTCGCGGTTGAGCACCCGGTTCGAATGGCTCAGAAAAACCCGCAGCAGCCGGTACTCGGCGCCACTCAGCGCGACCACCACGCCGCCGGGCGAAACCAGGTGGCGATGCGCGGTGTCGAGGGTCCAGCCGGCGAAGCGCACCTGGCGCACCTCGTCCGGCTGAAGATTGCGCGGCAGGCTGCGGGCGCGACGCAGGATGACCTTGATGCGCGCCAGCAACTCGCGCGCGCTGAAGGGCTTGGGCAGATAGTCGTCGGCGCCCATTTCCAGGCCGACGATGCGATCGGTTTCCTCGCCGCGTGCCGTCAGCATCAGGATGGGGATGTCGGACTTGGCGCGCAGCTTGCGGCACAGGGTCAGGCCGTCGTCGCCAGGCAGCATCAGGTCGAGCACGATCAGGTCGACGCCGGAGGCCAGCAGCGCGCGCTCCATGGCCTTGCCGTCGCCAACAGCCGTCACGCGCAAGCCGTTCTTCTGCAGATAAGCGCTCAGCAGGTGGCGAATCTCGGCGTCGTCGTCGACGATCAGGATATGGTCGGAGGTTTCCATGCGCCGATTTTGGCCGGCG
>DAIAZB010000783.1 GCA_027443745.1 Thiomonas sp.
CGCGGCCTGCTCGCCTTCGGCGAAGTCGGCCTGGCCGGCGAAATCCGCCCCGCCCCCCGCGGCCAGGAACGCCTGCGCGAAGCCGCCAAGCTCGGCTTCTCCATCGCCATCATCCCGGCAGCGAATGCACCCAAGGGCGCGGGCAGGCAGTTCGAGGGGCTGGAACTGCACCCGGTGTCGCGCATCGATGAGGCGCTGGAGGTGGTGCGGGGGTTGCCGGCATAACGACGCGGGCAATCCGAAGACGTTTCATGCCCCGCCCGCAGTGCCCCGTCCAGCCCGTGTTGCCTCAATTGCAGCCTGTCGCCATCGCCCCCAACCCGGAGCCCACCGCCGCTGCCGCGACGCG
Source organism: Thiomonas sp. (assembly GCA_027443745.1). Next base: position 350 of record DAIAZB010000783.1, read on the forward strand.
GCCGTTGCCGTGGCCGACCATGGAGCCGATCAGGCCACCAGCCACGGCCCCCAGCGCCTGGTTGACGCTGGGGCCGCCCGGGCAGTTTTGCGTGGCGATGGCGCCGATGCCGGCACCGGCTGCGGCGGCTGCGACCCGTCCGTTGCCATTGCCGATGGCCGAACCGGCCAAGCCGCCGGCCACGGCCCCCAGCGCGGGGTTGATGGGCGGGGCGGCGTAGCTCGGAGCCGGCGCGTAACTGGGTGCGGGCGCATAGACGGGCGCCTGGCTGTTGTAGCCGTAAGCCGGTGCCGGCTGTGCCGCGTAAGCGGGTTGCTGCGCATAGCTCGGCTGCTGCCCATAGACCGGCGGGGGGGCGTAAGCGGGCTGCGGGGCGTAGCCATAGCCAGGCTGAGTGGGGTATTGAGCGCAGCCGGCCAGAGCGGCGAAAGCCGGCAGCATGATGGCCAGGGCCAATGAACGGACACGCATCGCAGTTCTCCTTCCTGAGTGTTGGTTGTCGTCTTCAACGAACCAGGACAAATTTTGCGGACAGCCGACCCGAACGGATGTAGCGGGTTGTGACGCCGGGTGCGAATCTGCCTACACTTCGGCAACCGCGGCGCATGGCGCCAAGCTCGCACGGCGCATGGCGCGCCTTCATCCACGCAGCCGGCACAGCCACGACCGCAAACCGCCAGCCAACACCCAGGAGATTCGGATGCAAGACGCACTAGGAGCCCTGTTGATTGCCATTGGCCGCGTGTTGATGGCCGCTGTTTTCATCCACGCCGGCTTGTCGAAAATCGACGGCTACGCCCAGACCGCCGGCTTCATGCAGTCGCATGGGGTGCCGGGCGGGCTGTTGCCGCTGGTCATCCTGCTGGAACTGGGCGGCGGCATCGCCCTGGCGCTCGGCCTGTTCACCCGTTTCATGGCGGCGGCGCTGGCGTTGTTTTCCATCGCGGCCATCCTGATCTTCGTGCTGCCGCCGGCCGGGCCCATGGGAATGATCGTGATGTACGCCGAAATCGCCATGGTCGGCGGGCTGATTCATTATGCGGTGCGCGGCGGCGGCGGGCTGAGCATCGACCAACTGCGACAGACCCGGAAAAGACGGCGTTCGAGCGGTTTCGGAAACTGAGGGCAGGCACCGTGTGTGCGTGCCCTCGCAAGATACGCATGCAGAAAACTCGGAGGGCCCGCATTTTGCATCCGATGCGGGCGGCTCCCGGCTCGACTTGCGGGTGCAGCCGCCGGGCCTGTTCACTGGCCCCGGTCGTGTGAAGCCCCGGCCGTGTCAGGCCCCGGCCAGCACCCAATCGCTCGATTCACCCGCGGCCTGGGTTTCGGTCCACTGCGGCGTGTGTGACATCAGGCGGGCCGGCTCGCTTTCGCCGCCAGCCTTGACCAACAAAATCTGCCGGTGAAAACACACCACGCCGGGCCGGTGCGCCACGCTCACCAAGGTGGTCTTCGGCAATTCGCGCTGCAGCAACTCGTACATGGCAGCCTCGGTGGGTGGGTCGAGTGCGCTGGTGGCTTCGTCCAGGAACAGCCAGTCCGGCGCGGCCAGCAAGGCGCGGGCAATCGCCAGGCGTTGTTGCTCACCGGGTGAGAGGCGCTGCATCCAGGTGTCGGATTGATCGATGGACGCGAACAGATACGGCACGCGGGCCTGGGTCAGCACCGCTTGCAAGCGGGCGTCGTCAAACTGCTCCGCCGGCATGGGATAAGTGAGCGCCTGGCGCAGCGTGCCGATGGGCAAATACGGCTTTTGTGGCAGGAACAGGCTGCGCCCCACCGGCAGGCGGTAATGCGTGCCTTCGGCATACGGCCAGATGCCGGCGAGCCAACGCAC
>DAIAZB010000784.1 GCA_027443745.1 Thiomonas sp.
GCCCTCGGAGTTCTGGCCGCGGATATGGCTGCCGGTGATGCCGGTGATGACGCGGGTGATGCGGCAATCGGCCATCAGTTCGGCCTCCTTCAGCGCCGCCTGGATGGATTGCACCGTGGCCTCGATGTCCACCACCACGCCACGTCGCATGCCGGCCGTGGCGGCCTGGCCCATGCCCACCACCTTCAGTGTGGCGGCAGCGTTCTCCCCGAGCGGCAGGATCTCGGCCACCATCGCCAGCACCTTGGAAGTACCGATGTCCAGCCCCACCACCAGATCTTTGTAGTCTTTGGCCATTCCCTATGCTCCCGAAGGTTTGCCTTGTCGTTGCTTCGTTGTCGAATTGGTCTTCGTCCCCGGCAGGTCGACCCCAACCAGGCGCACGGCAAAACCGTTGCTGTAGCGCAGATCGGCACTGGCCAGGCTGCGGCCGTAGCGCTTCTGCACCCCGGGCGCCAGCGCCAGAAAACGTTGCAGGCGCTGGTTGAAGGCCTGGGCGTCATGGTCGCTGCCCAGGTCCAGCCTGGGTCCGCCTTGAATCTGCGCCTGCCAGTTGCCCTCGGCGCCCAAGTCCAGCGCCATCACCTTCCACCGCAACGGGGCGAAAGCCTGCGTCAACTGCAGGTACATCTGCGTCACCCGCGCCTCGCTGGCGGCAGGGCCGGAGAAGTGCGGCAAGGCCATGTCCTGCACCTCGCCGAGATTGGCCTCGAACAATTGCCCGCTGGTGTTCAACAGGCCCACCGGCGCGCTGCCATCGCTCCAGATGGCCAGTGGCTGCTGCGCCTCCAGCGTGACCTGCAGCGACAGCGGCCACACCCGCTGCACCACGGCCTTGTTGACCCAGGGGATCTGGTCGAAGGCCTGCTGCGCGGCGTGCAGATTCACCGTGAACCAGTTGCCCTGCAACCGCGGCAGCGCCTCGCCGCGCAAGGCGGTGGCGCTGACATGCTGCAATTGGCCTTGCACCTGCACGCTGCGAATGGCCCACCAGGGCCGCTGCATCAGCCAGTTGCCGGCCACCACCAGCGCGCCGATGGCGAACAGCCACACCAGCGCGCGGCTGGTGAAGTTCATCAGCCGAATGTCGAGCGGAACCTCGTCGGCGGTCTTGGCGCGCGGCGCGTCGCGCCAGGCGCCGAAGGCACCGTCATGCTCCATCTGGCGGTGGCGCGCCATGCTCATGGCGACACCTCTTCGCACTGCGCGCCGCGGTCAGCGTCCAGCCGGGCATCGGCCAGGATGCGCAGGCACAGGTCGTCGTAGCTCAGGCCGGCGACGCGTGCCGCCATGGGCACGAGGGAATGGCCGGTCATGCCCGGACTGGTGTTCATCTCCAGCAGAAATGGCTTGCGGTCGGTGGCGCGAATCATGATGTCGGCGCGGCCCCAGCCGCGGCAGCCGAGGGCGCGGTAGCTGGCGAGCACCAACTGCGCGATGGCGGCTTCTTCGCCTGCGGGCAATTCGCACGGGCAGATGTAGCGGGTTTCGTCGCTGTAGTACTTGTGCTCGAAGTCGTAGTTGCCGCCGGGGGCGACGATGTGGATCAGCGGCAGGGCAACGGCGGCATCGCCCTCGCCCAGCACGCCGCAGGTGACCTCGTCGCCTTCGATGAACTGCTCGGCCAACACAGCGGCATCGAAGCGCATGGCCTCGGCAAAGGCGGCGTCCACCTCCTGCAGGCGGTCGGCGCGCTTGAGGCCGAGGGTCGATCCCTCGTGCGAGGCCTTGAACATCAGCGGCAAGCCCAGCTCGCGTGCGGCGGCTTGCGCTTGCGCGGCGCTGGCCACCATGCGCCACGCAGGGGTGGATAGCCCGTCGCATTGCCACAGTCGCTTGGTCATGTGTTTGTCGATGGCCATTGCCGAGGCCAGTACGCCGGGACCGGTGTAGGGAATGCCGAGCAACTCCAGCGCGCCCTGCACCGTGCCGTCTTCGCCGTGGCGACCATGCCGGGCGATGAACGCGCGTGATGTCCTCGACGCGCGCAGCTCGCACAAGGCTTGCTCGGCAGGATCGAAGGCGAAGGCATCCACCCCCCGCGACCGCAGCGCCGCGAGTACGCCCTGGCCCGACATGAGCGAGACTTCGCGCTCGCTGGAACTACCGCCCATGAGCACGGCGACGCGGCCCAGGGCCTGGGCCTGCACATCGCGGGGCTGCAACAGGTTCATGTTCATGCCGGCACCCCCACGGAACGCGCCAGATCGACCACCTGTTGTGGCACGGTGCCAATGGAGCCTGCGCCCATGCACAGCACGACGTCACCATCGCGCGCGACATCCAGGATGGCTTGCGACATGGCCTTGATGTCATCGACGAACAACGGCTCCGTCTTGCCGGCCACGCGCACGGCGCGGGCCAGGCTGCGCCCATCGGCGGCAACGATGGGCGGCTCGCCGGCGGCGTAGACCTCGGCCAGCAGCACGGCGTCGGCCTGGCCGAGCACGGCGACGAAGTCCTCGAACACATCGCGGGTACGGGTGTAGCGGTGCGGCTGGAACGCCAGCACGATGCGCCGCCCCGGGTAGGCACCGCGCGCGGCTTCGAGGGTGGCGGCCATTTCCACCGGATGGTGACCGTAGTCGTCGATCAGCGTGAAATGGCCGCCTGCCGGCAAGCCGATCTCGCCATAGCGCTGGAAGCGCCGGCCGACACCATGAAACTCGGCCAGCGCCTTGACCACGGCAGCGTCGTCCACGCCAAGTTCGGCGGCCACGGCGATGGCCGCCAGCGCGTTGCGCACGTTGTGCAGCCCGGGCAGATTGAGCGTGACCGCCAGCGGCGGCAGCACCACGCCGTTGCGCCGCAGGGCGGTGAAGTGCATGCAGCCGCCGTCGGCACGCAAGTCCACGGCACGCACCTGGGCGTCTTCATTCAGGCCGTAGGGCGTGACCGGCTTGGAGACGAAGGGCAGGATGGCGCGCACGCCGGGGTCGTCCACACAGAGGATGGCGGCGCCATAGAACGGCAGGCGGGCGATGAACTCGACGAAGGCCTGGCGCAGCCGCGCCATGTCATGGCCGTAGGTGTCCATGTGGTCGGCGTCGATGTTCGTCACCACCGCCATCACCGGCAGCAGGTTGAGGAAGGACGCGTCGGACTCGTCGGCCTCGACCACGATGTACTCGCCCTGTCCCAG
>DAIAZB010000785.1 GCA_027443745.1 Thiomonas sp.
CCGCGCGGCTCGCTGATCAGCAGCAGGTCACGCATGGCGTGCTCCCTCGGTCGACTTGCGCGGCAGACACCTGCGCCGACCGATTATCCACCGGCCTTCATCGCCGCGACCATCTCGTCGGGACGGACGTCGCGCACGTGAGTGGCGATGGACCAGTGATGGCCGAAGGGATCGACCACCTGGCCGTAGCGGTCGCCCCAGAACATGTCGGCCAGCGGCATGCCGACCGTGGCGCCGGCCTGCACCGCGCGGGCAAACACGGCGTCGGCGTCCTCCACCTGCAGGTGCAGGGTCACCGGCGTGCCCTTCAGCGCTTGCGGGCCGAGCGCGCCGTGCTCGGGCATCTCGTCAACCAGGAACAGCTGCGAATCGCCGATGCGCACGCAGGCATGGATCAGCCTGCCATCGGGGCCAGGCAGGCGGAACAGCTCGATCGCGCCGAACGCGCGGCCGTAGAAGTCGATGGCCGCCGCAGCGCCGCGGCAGACCAGGTGCGGGGTGAGGCTGTGCATGCCGTCGGGGATGGCTTTGACCTTGCTCATGAGGGTCTCCTTGATGGAGTGGGTGGCGGGCGCCACACGGCGCCCTGTTGAGACGACGATCCGGCCAGGCGCGGATCGACAGATGCGGCGGCATGATGTCCGGCGATGATCTGGCGGCGCTTGCCGGGATGGCGCACGCGCCAGCCCGGCAAGGCGCCATCAAGCCGCCTTGCCTGCCGCTTCGGCCCTGCGTGCCTCATAGGCTTTCAGATGGCTGTAGGCGACGGCAAGCAAGGAGGTGCCAGGCGACTCGAGCCCGGCTTCAACGCGTCGCTGGAGCATGTCGCCCACGATGTGGTCGGCCTCGATGCGGGAGCCGTTCTCGATGTCGCGAAGCATCGAGGCCGTCAAGGTTGAGCCTGCCGTGGTCAGGATGTCGCGCGTGCGCTCCAGGAATGCCGCCCGCGGGGCATACCCCGCAGCTCGGCTGACACCGAGGCAGGCCTCCAGCAGACCCTCGATCACGGCCCTGCCTGAAGGCGCGGCAAGGATGGCGCCAATCGGTGCGCGCATCAGGCAGGTGCTGGCGGCCAGGGTCGTCAGGAACACCCACTTCTCCCACATCTCATGGATGATCTGCGGGCTCGCGCGCACGTCGACCTGGGCACTGGCGAAGGCCTCCGCGATGCGACGCGCACGCTCCGAGTGTTCACCATCGCGCTCTCCGAAGACCAGGTGATGGGTGTCGTTCAGGTGCACGATGACACCGTCGGCATCGAGGGTGGCCGCGATCATGCACTGGCCGCCGAGGACGCGCTGACGCCCGAATGCGGCGTCCAGCGCATCCAGGTGGCGCATGCCGTTGAGCAAGGGCAGGATGGCGGTTTGCGGGCCCACGGCCGGCGCCATGTCCCGGATCACGTCATCCAGATCGTAGGCCTTGCAGCTCAGCACGATGAGGTCGAAGTGGGTGCGCAGATGCTCCGCCTGGACGGTGGCTGGATCGTGCAGAGTGAGGTCGCCGCGCGGACTCTGGATGCGCAAACCGGAGCGCTCGAGCTGCAGCGCGCGGCGCGCTCGAACCAGGAAGGTCACATCCTGACCCGCCTGCAGCAGCCGGCCGCCGAAATAACCGCCGATTGCTCCGGCGCCGATGATCAGGATGCGCATGATCGGGGCTCTGAGGGAGTCAAGCTGCCACCACGCGCACCGCGCGATTGCGGATGCGCAGCACCAGAACGGCGGCAACCAACCCGAGGATGCCGGAGAGGGTCGTGGCCAGGGTGTAATTGCCGTAACTGCTGCGCAGGATTCCTCCCATCAACGCCGCAAAGGCCGCCCCGATCTGGTGGCCAGCCACGACCCACCCAAACACGATGGGCGCCTCGCGGCTGCCGAAGACATCGTTCGTGAGGCGCACGGTCGGCGGCACGGTGGCCACCCAATCCAACCCGTAGAACAGCGCGAAGACCGGCAGGCCGAAGTAGCCCAGGCCGAAGGCATAGGGCAGGTAGATGAGCGCCAGACCACGCAGGCCGTAGTACCAGAACAGCAGCACGCGGTTGTTGAAGCGGTCGGACAGCCAGCCGGATAGCGTGGTGCCCACGAGATCGAGGGCGCCCATGGTGGCCAGAATGCTGGCGCCTTGCACCGGCGTCAGGCCGTGGTCGCCGCACATGGCGATGAAGTGCGTGCCGATGTAGCCGTTGGTGGTCGCGCCGCAGATGAAGAAGCTGAAGAAGAGCAGCCAGAAGTCGCGCACCTTCACGGCTTTGCCGAGGGCGCCGAAAGCCATGGAGATGGGGTTGGTCTTCGGTGCCTCCGCCTGGGCGGGAGCGTCGTCGGCATCCCCGTAGCGCCGTAGGCCCACCGAGGCGGGCTGCTCCGGCATGAGGACATAGACCAGGGGGATGACGAGCGCCGCGCCGCCGGCCACGGTCCAGATCACGGGCTGCCACCCATGGTGCTCGACGATGTAGGCCAGCAAGGGCAGGAACACCAGTTGCCCGGTGGCGGAACTGGCGGTGAGCAGACCCATGGCCAGGCCGCGCCGGGCGGTGAACCAGCGGCTGACGACGACCGCGCCCAGGGTCATGGCCGTGGCGCCGGTGGTGCTGCCGACGATCAAGCCCCAGATCAGCCACATCTGCCAACTGTGCTGCATGACGCTGGACCACGCCACGGCGACTGCGAGAAGCATGAGTGCGCCCAGCACCGTCTTGCGTAAACCGAAGCGCTGCATGCAGGCGGCGGCGAAAGGGCCCATCAAGCCGAAGAGGGCCAGGTTGATGGACAACGCGCCGGAAATGCTGGCCAGATCCCAGCCGAACGCGCGTTGCAGCGGGACGAGCATCACGCTCGGTGCGGCGCGCGTGCCGGCGGTGATGAGCATGACCAGAAAGGTCACGCCAACCACGACCCAGGCGTAGTGAAAGCGCAGATGATTCCGAAGGGCGAGGGCGCGCATGGTGTGTGTATTCGGGGCTTGCTCAATGGGCCGGCGGTCGAGTTGAATCCATCACACCGCTCAGCGATCATGGTGATCAGACTCAATCAGCCAGGTGATCTTCAGCGGCGGCAGGCGTCGAGCGGTTTGCGACAAGCTGGCTCACGCGTATTAGACTTGATTCGCCTCATCAGGGGCAATCTCCCAGACTTCGTCGTCCTCTGTTTGTGCCGAGCGTGCTCTCCGGCTCGACGCCTTGCAGGGATGCTTGCTCGAGAACCCGATGGATCAAACCCGATATGACCGTGGCCTGGCTGTCCGCAAGGACGTGCTGGGGTCCGACTATGTGGACGCCGCCATCCGTGGCGCCGACGATTTCAACCGCGACCTGCAAGGTCTGGTGACCGAGTACGCCTGGGGCGAGATCTGGTCTCGTCCCGGGCTGTCGCGTCGTGACCGCAGCCTGCTCAATTTAGGCATGCTCACCGCGCTCAACCGCCCGCACGAACTCAAGCTGCACATTCGGGGAGCCCTCACCAATGGGGTGACGCGGGACGAGATCAAGGAGGTCTTCCTCCAGGCCGCGGTGTACTGCGGCGCACCGGCCGCCATCGACAGTTTCCGCCTTGCGCGCGAGGTGTTCAAGGAACTGGAGCCTTGAGCCTGACCGGTCAGGTCTCTGACTGGGCCTGAGGGCGTCAGCAGGCCGCGCAGCCCTGACATGAACATGCACCCGGGAACCCCTCGCGCCGCCCAGGCAGCGCGGGCGCGAGGAGACTCCAGCGTGCACCACGGCCCAAACCTAGGCGCTGGGGCCGACACCCGGGGGGCCACCTCGACAGCCCGACCTCAGGTTTTGCGTTTCGATTTCGTCGAGGCGGCCTCGACCGATTGACGCGCGGCCATCGTGGCTGCACGCAAATTCGTCTCGGCCATTTCCCCGGCTTGTTTCGACGCTCTGCGCACCGAGTCGTAAGCCGCGTTGGCACCTTGGATGGCTGTCTTCATCATCGCCACGGCGGGCTCGGAGCCGGCTGGGGCGTGTTTCGCCGAGCTTTCGACCAGGGCCATGAACTGACGATGCATCTCCGCCACCTGGTCCTCCGCGTTTTTGGCGATTTCAGCCTGGGCACTGGATGTGATCTGCTGGACATGCTGGGCATAGCTGAGCATGCGTTCAGCCAGCGGTTCCATCCACTGGCCCTGCTGGCGTGTCAGACTCTGCAAATCCTTGGTCGACATCTTGGCCATGGTTTCCTCGGCACTGTCCTGCAAGGTGGATTTCACGGTCTGCATGCTGAGGGTTACCAGCTTTTCCATGCTGTCCATGGTCTTGGTCACCATATTGAACAGATTTTCGAACTGGGCTTTTTGCGCGGCAATCAACTGTTCGGGATTCATGGCCATCCTTTCGTTGAAGTGGAGTTTGCATGCTAGGACGGCTCCCGGGCCAAGACAA
>DAIAZB010000786.1 GCA_027443745.1 Thiomonas sp.
CCTCGCGCGTCGCCTGAGTCCAGGCCCGTCATGCCGGCATCCGCTGTTTCCCCTGCCCAGAAACATTACGCAAGCGTCGTTGCGGCGCTGAGCGCCGATGCCGACGTCCGCTGCGACGCCTCGGGACGCGGCTTTGGAGCCCCCACGCTGCGCGCGCGCACGGCAGGATTTTTGCGATGCTGGCCTCGCGCGAGCGCTTCGTGGTGAAGCTGCCGCAGGCGCGCGCGGCCGAACTGCTGCAGGCCGGCGTGGGCGCATCCTTCGACATGGGCCAAGGCCACATGATGCGCGAGTGGGTGGTGTGCCTGCTGGCGCTGATGGAAATCCAGGCTTCGCGGCTGGGTGCACGGGTGGACGCGCGGGGCGAACCGATCCTGCTCGACGGGCAGGATCGCCGCCGTTGGGATCATCTGCTGATCCGCCGCGGCCTCGATGCGCTGGCGCGCGCCGAGGCGCTGCCCGGGCCGCTCGGCCCCTACGCGCTGCAGGCCGCCATCGCCGCCTGCCACGCGCGCGCCACCAGCACCGACGTCACCGACTGGACGCGCATCGCCGCGCTGTATGACGCGCTGGCGCAGCTGGCGCCGTCGCCGGTGATCATGCTCAACCGCGCGGTGGCGGTGGCGATGGCCTTCGGTGCCGCAGCGGGACTGGAGCTGGTCGACGGCCTGCTCGACAAACCCGGCTTGGCGCAGTATCACCTGCTGCCGGCCGTGCGTGGTGATCTGCTCTGTCGGCTGGGTCGCACCGGCGAAGCGCGCGCCGAGTTCGAACGCGCCGCCGCACTGGCCCACAATGAGCGCGAACGCGCCTTGTTGCGTGCCCGTGCCCGCGATGTTGGCAAAACCAGGGACGGGAGCCGCTGCGAGGCGGCAGTCGGCGCGCCGGTCGGACCATCGGACGCATCGTCGGCGTCCAGGCCGAACAGTTCGGCGGTTGGCAGCGATGGAACGCCGAGCACACAGCGTAGTTCCGGGTCGAGCCCCCTTGAAAAGAGGACATCATGAAGCCTGCAAAGAACGACACGCAGAAATCCTCCGAGAGCACCAAGGCGACCGGAGAGGAGCCCGCGGGTTTCACGGACGAGGAACGAGTGGCGATGCGGGAGCGCCTCCAGGAGCTGAAGGTGGACACGCGCCGCAGTCGGCGCACGGATCGGGCGGACGGGGAGGCTGCCGTGCTCGCGAAAATCGCCGCGCTGCCACAGCCGGATCGCACCATGGCCGAGCGGCTCCACGCGATCATCAAGGCCAACGCGCCAGCCCTTGTGCCGAAAACCTGGTACGGGATGCCTGCGTATGCAAGAGACGGCCATGTCGTCTGCTTCTTCCAGAGTGCGCAGAAGTTCAAGACACGCTACGCGACGCTCGGCTTCAGCGACAAGGCGAACCTCGACGACGGCCCCATGTGGCCGACCGCCTTCGCGCTGAAGGAGCTGACCGATGCCGAAGCGGCGATGATCGGCGCGCTCGTGAGGAAAGCGGTGAGCTGAACACGTCGCGCCGCATGAGCTGGCTGCGAAAGCACGAAGGCCACGAGATAGGCGCGGCCTTCGTGCAGACACGATGCCAGGCAGCTCAGTGCAGCTCCACCACCACCAGGCCCTGCGGGGGAACGGTGATCTCGAACTTGCCGTCGGTGAGGTCCAGCGGCTCCGGTGCGGCCAGTTGGCCGGC
>DAIAZB010000787.1 GCA_027443745.1 Thiomonas sp.
CACGGAAAACAGTGGCCTCGCCTAGCTCCAAGACGCCGTTCTGAACCCCGAGCACATCGTCGTCAGCGTCCAGGATGGCGCTTTCCACCGCGAGCGCGACCTCCGTCTTGGCCAACGCAACCATGGCCTCAATGCGCTGACGCGCCTGGCTCTTTCGCGCCCAGCTCAGCAATGCGGCCGCCTTGGACGTCAGCGCCTGCTGGGCAGGGCCATTCTTCATCTTCGAGGCTCGGATCATCAGCTGGCCGGCTTCGAACATCATGTCCTCGGTGACCGCAATCGCATGCTGAACTGCATATTTCAGCCCATCGTGGACGGCATTTCAGGCTGATCGTGGACGGGCTTTCAGCGTGATCGTGGACGGCGTTTCAGGCTGATCGTGGACGCTGTTTCAGCGTGATCGTGGACGCCGGGAGGCGTGCAAGTGATTCCTTGGCCGGGCCTAGGCTGGTCGCTTTTTTCGAGCGACGCCGATGCCCACAACAAGAATCACGATGCGCCAGATCCGAGAGACATTGCGCCTGCATCTGCAGGCAGGATTGACCTACAGCGAGGTGGCCGGCGCGCTCAAGATTTCCAAGAGCGTGGTGGGCAAGTACGTGTTGCTGGCCCGGGTGGCCGGGGTCGACTGGGCGGTGACCCAGACCCTGAGCGACGCCGAGTTGGAGTCGCGGCTGTACCGCCCGCCGGTGCCGCGCGCCAGCTATCAGCTCACGCCCGATTTCGCCGTCATCCACCAGGAGCTCAAGCGGCCCGGCGTGACGCTGATGCTGCTGTGGGAGGAGTACGCCCAGGGCAACGCGCTGGCGTACAAGTACACCAGCTTTTGCATCAAGTACCGCGAGTGGGCCCAGACCCTCAAGCGATCGATGCGCCAGGTCCATGTGGCCGGCGAGAAGCTGTTCGTCGACTACGCCGGGCAGACGGTGCCGATCACCGACCCGATCACCGGCGAGATCCGCCCTGCGCAGATCTTCGTGGCCACGCTGGGGGCATCGACCTATACCTACGCCTGCGCCACGCCGCGGCAGACCACCGCCGACTGGATCGGCGCGCAGGTGCAGGCGCTGGAGTTCTTCGGCGGCGTGCCGCGGCTGATCGTGCCCGACCAGGCGCGCGCCCTGATCCGGCACCCCGACCACTACGACCCGCTGCCCAATCGCACCTACGAGGAGTTCGCCAACCATTACGGCTGCGCGCTGCTGGCCGCACGCCCGGCGCATCCGAGAGACAAGCCCAAGGTCGAGGGCGCCGTGCTGCTGGTCGAGAGGTGGATTCTGGCGCGGCTGCGCAACCGCCGCTTCTTCAGCCTGGTCGAGCTCAACGCGGCGATCGCCGCGCTCATTGCCGATCTGAACCTGCGCCCGTTCCAGAAGCTGCCCGGCTGCCGTCGGGACGCCTTCCTGGCCCTCGACGCCCCGGCGCTGTCACCCCTGCCGGCCACGCGCTACGCGGTCGGGAGTTGGAAGAAGGCCAAGGTCAACATCGACTACCACGTCGAGTTCGAGGGGCATTACTACAGCGTCCCGCACCGCCTGGTCGGCGCCACGGTGGAGATGCGCGCGGGCGCCGGGCTGCTGGAGGTCTTCCACGCCAACCAGCGCGCGGCCTGTCACGCCCTGGACGCCCGGCGCGGCAAACACACGACCCTGCCCGAGCACATGCCGGCCTCGCACCGCGCGCACCTGGAATGGACCCCGGCCAAGCTCATCCAGTGGGGCCGCAGCGTCGGCGTGGCCGCCGCCGGCCTCGTGACCTGGCAGCTCGAGCACCGCCCGCATCCCGAGCAGGGCTACCGCGCCTGCCTGGGCCTCAAGCGCCTGGCACGCGAGTACACGCCGGCGCGCCTGGAAGCCGCCTGCGCCAGGGCTCTGGCGATCCGCTCGCCGACCTACGCCAGCGTGGCCTCGATCCTCAAGAGCGGACTCGACCGCCAACTTCCCTCGACCCCCACGGCGGCGTCCACCGCCTTGCCCGAGCACGAGAACGTGCGCGGCCCCGATTGCTACCACTGAAGGAGATGACCGATGCTCAATGAACATACCCTCAGCCAACTGCGCAAACTGCGTCTGGACGGCATGGTCCATGCCTTGACGGACCAGGCCAGCAGCTCGGCGGCAGCCGCGCTGAGCTTCGACGAGCGGCTCACGCTGCTCGTGCAAAGCGAGATCGCATGGCGCGACGACCGCCGCTTGCAGCGCCTGCTCAAAGCCGCCAAGCTCAAGGTCGGCGCCGCCTGCGTGGAGGACATCAACTGGCGAGCCAGCCGCGGCCTGGATCGCCATCTGCTCGCCAACCTGGCCGGCGGCGACTGGCTGCGCCACGCGCAGAACTTGCTCATCACGGGCGCCACCGGTTGCGGCAAGACGTGGTTAGGTTGCGCCCTGGCGCATCAGGCCGCGCGCTCGGGCTTCAGCGTGCTGTACACGCGCGCTGCGCGCCTGTTCGACGAGCTGCAGGTCGCCCACGGCGACGGCAGCTATGCGCGCCGCATGACGCAACTGGCCAAGCTTGATTTGCTCCTCATCGACGACTTCGCGATCTCGCCCATGGGATCTGCCGAGCGCAATGACCTGCTGGAGCTGCTCGACGACCGCGTCGGCAGCCGCTCCACGCTGATCACCAGCCAACTCCCGGTGAAGTCCTGGCATACCTACCTCGACGACCCCACGCTGGCCGACGCCATCCTCGACCGCATCGTGCACAGCAGCCACAAGATCGAACTCAAAGGCCCATCGCTGCGCGAGAAGGACAACGACCAATGACCCTCTCGAACCTCCGCCGCCACGCCCCCGAATACGCCTTACCCACCGCGGCGGCCGGTCCGTCGCAAGCGCCGTCCGCCGCCGTGGATAAGGCTGCGCAGCCGCCCATCACCGACCGCTTCGCGACGGGCGTTTCAGGCTGATCGTGGACGACTGAGATACATTCAAACCATCGCTTGCGCGCACCCCCGGCGCGTCCTCGATCGCGCCGAAACGCCGTCCACGATCAGACTGAAACAGGCGTCCACGATCGCTGAAATGCGCACTGAACGACGTGGCCGAGCCCGTCCTGAGCCCACTGATGGCGTTCAAATGCGAGCCACTTTCCGGTGACTGGGACGTAGGCCAGACGTCCGGCAAACTTGCGCGCAATGCGTCTGGCATTGCCGACGTCGGTGTAGTCGTCGTCGGTCTCCGAGCGAACCGCTTGCAGGGTTCCGGTGGCTGGCTTGGGCAGTGCGCTCATGGCCGATCCCCTTGCGCTTTCGCGTAGCGGCGTGCCATGGCGCGAATCGTGTCGTGCAGCTCGGCCATCCGCAGATCCTGCACCATTCGTTCGGCGAGGTTGTCGCCAGCGGCAATGGCCCGCGCGTTCGCGTCCAGGACGGCATCGATCGCGTCCATAAGGCCCGCCCACGCTTTAGGGCCGTCGTTACCACGAACCGACTGCGCGCCGGGCGTGAGGGGCAAGGACTTGGTGGGCAGGATGTCCTGCCACTCCAAGCCCAAGACCTCCAGGACCTCAAGCAAGCCGTGACCACCACCAGCGAAGCA
>DAIAZB010000788.1 GCA_027443745.1 Thiomonas sp.
CCCTGCGTTGCAGCGCCTGGGGCTTCAACTCGGTGCCGATGTTCCGGTCTTCATCTTCGGCCGTAACGCCTTCGCCCAAGGCGTGGGCGAGAAACTGACGGCAGTGGACTTGCCCACCTGGCCCATGCTCGTGGCCTGGCCTGGACAAGGAGTGTCCACCGCCACCATCTTCGCCTCCGAAGCCTTGACAAGAAGCACGCCGGCCGTGACAATTTCAGGCTTTGCGGAATTTGTGCAGCTTGCTCAGGCAGAGGATGTGGAGGCTTGCGGGGCGAAGGCGGGCGGGGCGGATGTGCTCAAGGCGAATGCCCCCAAGGTGGTTCGGGCAGCAAGTCATGAAGCCGCCCAGGCAACCAAGGCATGCGCCCCGGTCATGCGGCACATTCCCACGCTGGGTCTGGATTTTGGCCGGAACGATTTGCAGGCTGCGGCGCAGGCCGCGTTGCCGCAGTTGGCTCAGGCAGAAACCTGGTTGCTCGGGCAGACTGGGAGCGGTCTGGTTCGCATGAGCGGTTCAGGCTCGGCGCTTTTTTCGCCCTGCTGGCCAAGCTTGGAGGAGAGTTTGCCGCCAGTTCCGGAGGGTTGGCGGGTGCGGCAATGCCGGGCTTTGGCGCGGCATCCGCTGGCAGGCTGGGTGGCAGAAGATTGATGCCAGGGCGGGTGCAGTGGAACGCTTTCTAGCCAAGCCGGGATGAAAATTCCGTACAATTTCGGATTCAGTTTTCGGCGTCGTCGATTGGGGTTGTCGCGTTGAAGTGTTGCACAACCATGGTGTGCCGTTGAAGGCTGTACCGTTGGGGAGTCGCCAAGTTGGTTAAGGCACCGGATTTTGATTCCGGCATTCGAGGGTTCGAGTCCTTCCTCCCCAGCCCAGCGCCGGCCTTGTTGCATTGCTGGCGGGGTTTCAATCCAGCTTCTTGAGCCAGTCTGATGTTGCTTGTTGCCCGCCGTCGTGGGCAGCGCAAGCGGATTTCCACTCCAAACCATGAATCAGAACTCGGCTGATTTTGTCGTTTTCACCGGTAACGCCAATCCGGCGCTGGCACAGCAGGTGGTCGAGCAGTTGGGTATCGGTCTCGGCCAGGCCTTCGTTGGCCGCTTCTCCGATGGCGAGGTCACGGTCGAGATTCAGCAGAACGTGCGCGCGCGCGAGGTGTTCATCATCCAATCCACCTGCGCGCCGACGAACGACAGCCTGATGGAATTGATGATCATGGCAGACGCACTCAAGCGCGCTTCTGCCGAACGCATCACCGCTGTCATTCCCTATTTCGGCTATGCGCGGCAGGACCGCCGGCCACGTTCCTCGCGCGTTCCCATCTCCGCCAAAGTCGTCGCCAATATGTTGCAGGCCGTGGGGGTGGCGCGCGTGGTCACCATGGACCTGCATGCCGATCAGATCCAGGGATTTTTCGATATTCCGGTCGACAACATCTACGCTTCCCCCATCCTGCTCGGCGACCTCAGGGCGAAGACGTATTGCGACCTCATCGTGGTCTCGCCCGACATCGGCGGCGTGGTGCGCGCGCGCGCGCTGGCGAAGCTTATGGACTGCGATCTGGCCATCATCGACAAGCGCCGCCCCAAGCCGAATGTGTCCGAAGTGATGAATGTCATCGGCGAGATCGATGGCCGCAACTGCATCATCATGGACGATATGGTGGACACTGCCGGCACCCTGACCAAAGCGGCCGAGGTGCTCAAGGCGCGCGGCGCCAAGCGGGTCGTGGCTTACTGTACGCATCCGGTTTTTTCCGGCCCGGCGATCGAGCGCATCAACGCCAGCGCGCTGGATGAAGTGGTCGTCACCAATACCATTCCCTTACGCGGCAATGCGCTCGAATGCCCCAAGATCCGCCAGCTTTCGGCGGCGCAGTTGATTGCCCAGACCATGCTGCGCATTGCCCAGGGCGGTTCGGTGCTGCAACTGTTCAACGAACAAGAAACCCTGTTCTGAATGCCGTCTGGCACGGTGCCGGAGGTTTCCGTTGGAGTCTTCTTTCGAATTCGCACGCCCGAATTTTCGGGCGTGCGAACACAGCGGGATGCTGGTCGCGAGCATCCCGATTTGCAACCGGGGCCCAAGGCCCCATTTGAGGAGTCGACATGAAAGTCGTCGCATTTGAACGTACAGCGCAAGGCACTGGTGCGAGCCGCCGCATGCGCAACGCCGGCAAGGTCCCCGGCATCGTCTACGGTGGTGAGCAAAAGGCACAGATGATCGAACTGGATCACAACGCCCTCTACCACGCCCTGAAGAAAGAGCAATTCCATTCATCAATC
>DAIAZB010000789.1 GCA_027443745.1 Thiomonas sp.
GGAACCACCCGCCGAATCCCTGATGCACGTCCCGCGTCCCCGTCTTGCGCATCACGCCTCGTCTGCCCTGCGTCTGGGCTGTCTGGCCGTGATCCTGCCTGCAGTCTTCGGTTTGGGGGCCTGCAGCAACCTGACCCAGCAGCACGATCTCACCTCGATCTTCAAGCCTTACCGCATCGACGTCATCCAGGGCAATTTCGTCTCCAAAGACATGGCCGAGGAGCTCAAGCCCGGCATGAGCAAGGACGAGGTGCGCGCCATTCTGGGTACCCCGCTGTTGCAGGACATTTTCCATGCCGACCGCTGGGAGTATGTGTTCAGCCTGCGCCAGGGCTACCAGGCCCCGATCGTGCGCCGCTACACCGTGTTCTTCGACAAGGAGGGCAAGATGATCCGCGCCGATGGCGATCCACTGCCATCGGAAAACCAGTTCGTGGCGCAGATCAACGCCCTGCGTTCCAGCGGCGACAATCCCAGGGTACTGACCGAGGCGCAGTTGCAGGCCGAAATCGCCGCAGCGCAGAAAGAACTGGCGCAGCGGCATCCCGTGGCGGCCGCGCCCAGTGCGCAAGGCCCGCTGCAGGTGGTCGCGCCTGCGGCAGAAATCAGCAAGCTCGAAGCTCTGGCCGCGCCAACCGCGGCAGCGCCACGGGAAGGCCCGGCAACACCGGCATCGGCAGCAAGCAGCGCGCAGTAAGGGTATGGGTACAGCGCGCTTTGCGCATGGTGCGGCCGGGCTTGGCGCAAACCGCCCCTGCAGTCGCGGGGGGCCCCGTGCGATTCGTCGCCACATGACAGTCGACTTCCAAGCGCAACGCCCGACGCCAGCATGACCGCACAAGCCCCTCCAAATCGTCACCGTATCGCCATCGCCGGCAGCAGCGGCCGCATGGGCCGCACACTGATCGAGGCCATCGTGGCCTCACCGGATTGCCAGCTCGTGGGCGCGCTGGATCGCAACGATGCACCCGTACTGGGTCAGGACGCCGGCGCCGCGCTGGGACTGACGACGGGCGTGAGCGTCAGCGCCGATCTGGCGGTCGGCCTACAAGGCGCGCAGGTGCTGATCGACTTCACCCGGCCGCACGCCACGCTCGCGCATCTGGACGCTTGCCTGCAACACCGCGTGGCCATGGTCATCGGCACAACGGGGTTCGACGCAGCCGGGCTGGCGCGGATTCGCGCGGCGTCGGCGCACCTGCCCATCGTCATGGCGCCGAATATGAGCATTGGCGTCAACGTCGTGCTCAGGCTGCTGGAGCAGGCCGGACGCGCGCTGGCCGAGGGTTATGACATCGAAATCATCGAGGCGCACCACCGCCACAAAGTGGACGCGCCTTCGGGCACCGCGCTGAACATGGGCGAGGTCGTGGCACGGGCCGCCGGGCGCGACCTGGAGCGCGACGCCGTCTGGGCGCGCCACGGCCAGACCGGCGAGCGAGAGCCGGGCAGCATCGGCTTCTCGGTGATTCGCGGCGGCGACATCGTTGGCGACCACACCGTACTGTTCGCCGGTACCGGCGAGCGCATCGAAATCACCCACAAGTCCAGCAGCCGCGCCACCTACGCCGCCGGCAGCCTGCGCGCCGTGCGTTTCCTGGCCGGCAAGAGCAGCGGCCTGTATGACATGCAGGCCGTGCTCGGCTTCGACGTCTGAATCACCCAACCCAGGGAACGGCGCGATGGGCGGCCTCGCAGCATTCTGGCAAGAAGGCGACACGCTGATTCGCACCGTGGCCTTGCTGTTGCTGGCGATGTCGATGGCGAGCTGGTTCGTCATCTTGTGGAAGTTCGCCATGCTGGCCGCCGCGGCGCGCCGTGTGCCCCGCGCGATAGCCGCGTTCTGGGCCGCGCCACATCAGCAGGACGCCGCCGCCGCCGCGCTCGCGGCCGATCCGCAGGGCCTCACGGTGCAACTGGCCGACGTTGCCGCCCGTCTGTGCAATCCCTCGGTGAACCCCACAGGCAGAGACGACGCCGCGCCGGCGCCCGGCTGGCAGTCGCACCCCGACCGCGTGCGCCGCG
>DAIAZB010000790.1 GCA_027443745.1 Thiomonas sp.
CCGACGATGGCGAGGGTTTGCGGGCTGTGGAGCAGGTCCAGGCGGCCCCTGGCATAGAGCAGAGGCGGCGGATCGGCGGTCTGCAGCAGCAACGGCGGGTAATCGGCGTCCCCCAGGGTCAGCAGATGGTGCTGAGGCTCGCTCAACCACTCGCGGGTACGGGCGATGCGTTCCAGCAGAGGCGCATCGGGCGGGCTGCGCAGCGCACGGGCGACGGTTGCAGGCACCACACGCTCGAGCAACGCTGCGCTTTGCGCGAACACCTGCTCGGGCAAGCCGAAGGCGGCCAGCAGACGGCGCGCGGTTTCGGCCCCGACGCCCGGCGTCTCCAGCAGCCGCAGCCAGGATGCGAGCTCAGCCTCGCCCATCATCGTGAGGCTGGCAGGGTGCGGTTCAGGGCTGCTTGACGTGATCGGCCACCACGACTGGCTGGTCGGACTCCAGCACCAGGCCGTAGGCGACATGGTGGAAGGTGCGAAACACCATCAGCAGGCCGATGCGGCGCGCCGGAATTTCGATCACCGGCTTGTCTTCCAGCGTGGTGTCGGTCACTTCGCGCGGGCCTTGCATGATGGTGAGCACGTCGCCGCGCTCCAGGCCCTCCTCGGCACCGCGATTGAGGGCGACCACGCTGTTCTTGCCGGCCATCTGCAGGTCACCGTAGATGGAGACGATTTGCCCGTCCACGGGCTTGTCCGGCGCATGCGGCGTGAAGTTGAGGAATTGGCGCGGCGGCTGGGCGATCAGCCGGTCGCCCACGCCCATTTCACGCACGGTGGACAGGACCCTGACCGTGGCCACTTCGTCTTGACCCTGCGGCGGACGGATCAGTTCCACCGCCCCAAGATATTCGGACTCGTAGGCAATGATCTTTTTCGTCGTGGGGTCATACAACGGCCGCCCCGGCCGATAGACGTCGAAGCGGGTTGTGGCCCCCAACGGGCCGCGCACATAGGCGCGGTCACCCGGCGAGAGCATCGCATGCTCGGGCGTGAGCGCCACGATGCGCGGCGACTTGGCGAGTTCATCGGGCTCGACAATGAGCGGACGCGTGAGGAAAGGGTCGATGAGCGCCGGATCGAGCGTGGGGATGCCGGACGGCGGCAGCGCCTCGCTGACGACATGCGGCTCCAGCGTCACGGTGGGGATGCCGGCCTCGCCTTGAACGCTGCGACCATTCTCCAGAGCCAGGGTTGCGCGCCCGTTGGCGATGGTGAGGACGAGCACCTGACCGGGGAAAATCCAGTGCGGATTGCGAATCTGCGCCAGATTCATGCCCCACAGGGTGGGCCAGTTCCAGGGTTTTTTCAGGTAGCGGCCGGAAATGGCCCAAAGGGTGTCACCGCGCTTGACGGTGTAGCGCTGCGGTGCATTCGGCGCCAGCTCGGACACGGGAATGCCTTGTTGCGCGGCCGCCCGGGCTTGCGCCAGTTGCGACGGCGCCACGGGCTCGTTGGGCAGCTTCCCGATGCCGGGGGCGTTTGCCGAGGGCGCGCTGGCCCCCGTCTGGGCAAAAGCGGCGGCGGACCACAGCAAGAGCCCCGCTACGGCGACGTGGTTGATGAGCTTGCATTGCATGAATCCGCCCCCAGGAAGAAAATATCGGTATCCGCAACAGCGGCCAGCAAAACGACGTGCCATCCAGACCATGGTGCGCCGAACTGCCACCAGCAGTTCACCGGTCGCGAGCCGCGTGGTGTCGGCCCGAACTGCACGGTCTCGGCGCGGTACAAGACCTCTAAGACTTGTTACATTGTCTCCACAAGGCCCTGTTGCTGCAATGAAAAGTGCGGTTTGTGGTTCGATGCAGTTGCATGAATGCCGCGCCAGGTGTTTTCTTGACCGTACCGGGGCCGCCTCGGCCCGGAGTTCACCATGTCCCAACTCACCATCCTTCAATACCCCGACCCCCGCTTGTACAAGGTGGCCAAACCGGTCGCCGTGGTGGACGACCGCGTGCGCGCACTCCTGGCCGACTTGTTCGAAACGATGTACGCGGCTAAGGGCGTGGGCCTGGCGGCGACGCAGGCCGACATCCACGAGCGCATCATCGTGTCCGACATCTCCGAGGAACGCGACCAGCCGTTGGTGCTGATCAACCCGGAAATCGTCGCGCGCAGCGCTGACCAGAAGGAGTGGGAAGAAGGCTGCCTGTCGGTGCCGGGCATCTACGACAAGGTGACCCGCCCCGACCGCATTCGCGTGCGCGCACTCAATGCCCAGGGCGAGCATTTCGAGCTGGAGGCCGACGGGCTGCTCTCGGTCTGCATCCAGCACGAGATGGATCATCTCGACGGCAAGGTGTTCGTCGACTACCTCTCACCGCTCAAGCGCAACCGCATCAAATCACGCATGCTCAAGCGCCAGCGCGAAGCCGCTTGAGTTCCGCACCCACCGCATCGGGGCTCGACGCGAACACGGTCTGCACCCCCAAGCTGCGCGTGGCCTTCGCCGGCACGCCGGAATTCGCCGCGGTCGCGCTGCGCGACCTGCTCACGGCGGGCTTCGAGCTGCCGCTGGTGCTGACCCAACCCGATCGCCCTGCGGGGCGCGGCCTGCAAGTGCAGCCCAGCGCCGTCAAGCGCGTGGCCGTGGCCCATGGCCTGCCGCTGGCCCAGCCCCGGGGCCTGCGGCTGGACGGTCGCTGGCACGACGATGCCGCAACGGCACGTGAGGCGCTGCGGCGAGCCGGGCCGGACGTGCTGGTGGTTGCCGCCTATGGGCTGATCCTGCCGCAATGGCTGCTGGACCTTCCACCCCTGGGTTGCGTCAACATCCACGCCTCGCTGCTGCCGCGCTGGCGGGGGGCGGCACCCATCCACCGCGCGATCGAAGCGGGTGACCGTGAAACCGGCATCAGCATCATGCGCATGGACGCGGGGCTGGATACCGGTGCGGTCTATCGCATGCAAGACATCCCCATCGATCCCGACGACACCACCGCCAGCCTGCATGACAAGCTCGCGGCCTTGGGCGGGCGCCTGCTGCTGCAAACCCTGGCGGACCTGGGCGCCGGAGTGGCCGAGCCCACGGCCCAGCCTGCCGAGGACGCGACCTACGCAGCAAAG
>DAIAZB010000791.1 GCA_027443745.1 Thiomonas sp.
CAGCCTCTGGATTCGTGCAGAGGTCTACGGCGTGGAGGCATCGCGCGTGCGGGTTGGTATGACGGGTCGCTTTAAGCCCGCTGACGCACAGTCGCCGGCGACGGTCGAAGTCGCGGCGATCTCTCCGGCGCTGGCCGCCGACGGCGGCATGCGCATCGGCCTGGTTCCGGCAACCACGAGGGCGCCGCCATGGTGGGTCAGCGGGCAGTGGGGATCCCTGGTGCTCGAAGGCCCCACACAGCACATGGTCCTGGTTCCGACACAGTCATTGATCCTTGACCGGGGGCATTGGTGGGTGTTGGTGCATACCCCCGCGGGCGACGAGCCGCGGCAGGTCGTGCCGGGACGGGCACAGGGCTGGTGGACGGCGATCACTTCCGGATTGTCCGCGGGGCAGGACGTAGTCGTCACGGACGCTTTTCTCGAGTACCACCGCGGCATCGCCAGCCACTACACCCCGCCGGATTGAAGACGCATGGCATCCGACGTTTCCATACCGCGCCTGTTGCGGCGCAGGGTGCTGTGGCTGCTGGTGCTGGGCGTGGTTCTGGCCTGGGCGATCGAAGCCTTCGTGCATACGCCGGTCGAGGTGCTGCCCAGCTTCGATTTCCCGCAGATCAGCGTCACCGCGCACCTACCCGGCACTACCGCCACCGAACTCGAGCATTTGGTGGTGCAGCCACTGGAGGGCCAGATCCTGACCCTGACCGACCTGCGCAGCGTGCGCTCGGTCATGGGCAACGGCACGGTCGAGATCGACGTGCGCTTCCGCCAGGGCAGCGATGCCCAGGCCGACCTGCTGGCCGTGAACAGCGCCATCGACCGTGCCCGCGCACGCCTGCCGTCGCAGGCGCACCCGGTGGCCCAGATCATGGGCAATGCCATCAACGAGGTGGCTGACTACACGGCGCGCATTCCCACCGGCATCGCGCCCGCGCGGGTGCAGCGCCTGGTGCAATCCGGGATCGCCCCGACCTTGCGTGCCATCCCGGGCGTGCAGTTCGTGCACGTGTACGGCGCTGGCGACGAGGCGCTGTGGATCCAGCCCGATCTCGGCGCGATGCGCCGTTACGACGTGGGGGTCGAGGCGATCGTGCAGGCCGTCAAGGCACAGGTGCTGCTGGCGCCTGCCGGCTATCTGAGCCTGGGCCACAACGACGTGCTGATCGAGGCGCGCAAGCTGCCCGTCCATGTCCGACAGATGGAGGCGATTGTCGTGGCCACGCCACGCGGCCCGATCCCGCTGCGCGCGCTGGCGCATATCGAGCGCGCAGCGATGCCCACGCATAACGCGGTAAGCCTGGACGGCCGACCCAGCGTGGCCCTCACCGTGATCAAGCAGCCGGGGGCTTCCACGCGGGTGGTCACGCGGGCCGTGCAGGCGGCGCTGGAGCAGAGCCTGCACGAACTGCCGCCGGGCGTCCGCTGGGTGCGTACCTACGATCAGGGCCATCTGGTGGGCATCGTCGGGGCCGACCTGGGGCGCAACCTGCTGATCGGCGCGCTGCTGGCGGTGGCCATGCTGTTCTGGGTCCTGGGAGCCGGGCGGGGCGTGTTCGTGCTGGCCCTGAGCATTCCACTGTCCCTGGCCATCGCCATCGCCGCACTACACGCCTTCGGGCAGAGCCTGAACCTGATGACCTTCGGAGCCTTGACGGTGGCGGTAGGCCTGCTGGCCGACGACGCGATCATCGTGCTTGAGAGCATCCACCACCGCTGGGAGGCGGGTGACGCGCACTGGCAGGGCGTCTGGTCGGGGCTGCGCGGCATCGTCGTGCCGGACATCACCGGCACGCTGACCAACGTGGCCATCTACGTGCCCCTGCTGTTCGTCGGGGGCATCGTGGGGCTGTTTTTCATCCCCTTTTCGCTGGCGATGATCCTGGCGCTTCTGTCGTCGCTGCTGGTGTCGCTCACCCTCATTCCGCTGGGGCTGGGCTTCCTCGGCGCTCGCGCTGGCGGTGGAGCCGGCAGCGGCCGGCGCCTGATGCAGTGGCTGCAGCGCGCCAACGAGCATCTGTTCGACTGGGTGGCCCGCGCTCCACGCACGAGCCTGGCGCTGACTTTCGCCGTGCTGCTGCTCAGCCTGCTGGGTCTGGTGCTTGTGCCGATCAATTTTCTGCCCCTGCCCAACGAAGGCGCGCTGCTGGAATCCTTCACGCTGCCGCCGGGTGCCTCGCTACTCGACACCCGCGTGGCGGTGCGCCACATCTCGCAGCGCCTGCTGCGCGACCCCGCAGTGGCGCATGTCTACGCGCGCATCGGCTCGTCCGCCTCGACGACCTACACCGAGCCGGCCTATGCCGGCGAGATCCAGGTCGCGCTCAAGCCTGGGGTGAGCGTCAACGCGCTCGACGCCATCGGGCAGCGCATCCAGCGCGAGTCCAGCATGCCGGGGGTGCAATTGGCGGTCGACACGCCGACCATCGAACGCCTGGGCGAGAGCCTGTCCGGCCTGCCGCAGCCCTTCGTGATCCATGTGTTCGGTTCCCAGGTGCCCGAACTGCGGGCCATCGCCGAGCAGATCACGGCGCGCCTGCGCCACGTCCCGGCGCTGGCCGACGTGTTCGACAATGACGGCTACCCGGTCACGCAGCTGAGCATCGACCCCCGTGCAGCAGCCCTGGCCATGCATGGGCTGACTCCGAACTCCCTGTACCGTCAGCTCGACCCTCTGATTGGTGGCGAGGTCATCAGCCGGGTGCCGGATGGCAACGTGCCCCTTCCCCTCTACCTGCGCCTGGCCGACGCGCCGCAGCGCACGGTTCGCGAGCTCGAGGCGCTGCCGATCCGCGACGGGGAAGGTGCATGGACCCCGCTGGGCCAACTGGCGCGCCTGCGGCTCGTGCCGACGCCCAACCAGATTCGCCATATCGCGGGAGCCCGTGCGCTGGACATCCTGGCCACGCCCACGGGGCCGCTTGGCAGTACCGAGGCCCAGGCGCGCGAGGCATTGCGCGGCCTGAAGCTGCCGGCCGGCTACCGCATCGCCTTCGGCGGTCTCGCCGCGCAGCTGGAGCAAGCCGGACTGGGCCTGCTTGTCGCCACCCTGGCGGCCTTCGCCATCATGGTGGGCATCCTGCTGCTGCAATTCGACGGGCTGCTGATCCCCGGCATCCTCCTGCTGGAGATTCCACTTGCGCTGACTGGAGGCACCATAGCGCTGGTGCTCAGCGGCGTGGGCCTGAACGCCACCGGCATGGTCGGCTTTCTCACGCTCGTAGGCATCGGACTGCGCCACTCCATCGTGCTACTTGACCGGGCGCGTGCGAACGAGAACGCCGGCATGCCACTGGAGGAAGCGGTACGCGAAGCCATCCAGGTGCGCTTCCGTCCGATCGTGCTGACCGCGGCGACGGCGATGCTGGGCATGTTGCCCACCGCGCTGGGCCTGGGCGAAGGCGCGGCGCCCGAGCAGGGATTGGCGGTGGTGATCCTGGGCGGACTGCTGTGGAGCGCGCTGCGCTCGACCAACCTGATCCCGGCGCTGTACCTGCACTGGCGGCGCAAGCAGTCGGCGCGCCAGACGTCGGGTGGGGGCTCGGCATGAGCCCGCGACTTGCGCCGCGGCCGCTGCGTGCCATCGTCCCGCTGGCGCTGTGCGCCGGGCTGGCCGCTTGTGCCAGCTACGCGCCCAGACCCCTTCCCGAAGCCGTCAGCTGGCCGCAACCAGCGCGGCTGCGCGTGGATTCCCGGACCCTTGCGCTGCCGGCACTGGCCTCGCAGCACATCGACCTCGATGCCCCCCTGACCCTGCAGGGCGTCGCGGCTCTAGCGGTCCTCAACGATCCACGCCTGCGAGCCCAGCGAGCCCGCGCAGGCATCACTCGGGCGCAAGCCTTTGCCGCCGGTTTGCTGCCGGACCCGACGTTCAGCGCATCGCGCGAGGTTCCGCAAGGCGGGGGCAGCGGGGCTAGCAGCACAGCTTACAAGCTGGGACTGCAGTTTGATCTCGGCAGCCTCATCACGCATGGCGCCGCGGTGTCCGCGGCGCGTGCGCACCTGCGGCAGGTTGATCTGCAGGTGCTGTGGCAGGAGTGGCAGACAGCTGCCGCGGCAGAGCACGACTACATCGAACTGGTGGCGCTGCGCGAACGCGACGCCTTGCTAGGCGAACAGCTCGGCGACGCGCTGCGGAGACTGCATCGCGATCGGGCAGCGCAGGCAGCCGGCATCGAACCACGCACGACCGCGGACGCCGACCTCGTGGACGTCCAGTCGCTGCGCGGCCTGCTCGACTCCGACGCGCGCAAGCATGCGGCTACGCTGGCCGCGCTGAACGCCTTGCTGGGCCTGCGCCCCACCACGCCGCTGCGTCTTTCGGGCCTGCCGCATTACGACCCGATCGCCGTCGCGGACGCCAGGCGCAACCTGCCCCGGCTCACCAGCATCCGCCCCGATCTGCTGGCCTTGCGCGCGGGCTATGCCAGCCAGGAGAAGCGCCTGCGCGAGGCCGTGCTGTCGCAATTTCCTTCCGTGGGCATCGGCATTTCCCGCGCCCGCGACACCTCGAACGTCAACACGCTGGGCTTCGGCGTCACCTTCAGCCTGCCGCTGCTCAACGGTAGCCGCGGCGCCATCGCGGTACAACGGGCCACACGCGCGGCGCTCTACGACGAGTACCTGCTTCGATGGAGGCAAGCTCGCGCGCAGGTCGAGCAGTTGCAGGTGGACATTTCCCTGCTGCGCGCTCAGCACCTGTCCTTGCAAGCGGCTCTTGCGCCGTTGCAGGCCGCCGCACTCGCCGCGGACGCCTCGCTGCGCCGAGGTGACATGACCTTGCCGCAGGCGCAGTCGCAGCGCCGCGCTTGGCTCGACGAGCGACTGGCGCTGCTGGCCAACGAGCAGCAGACCGCCCAACAAACGGTGGCGCTGCAACTGCTGAGCGGAAGCGGGGTGTTCCGACCCGCGGTACCGCGGTGATCACAGAGCCCGATCAGGGGTGACGGGAGCGTGCCTGCCATGACGCTGGGGATCCGAGAGCTTGACCCTGCTAGTCTTGGTTGCCGACCAAGACGACAGTGCCACCCCTCTGCGCTGCATACCACGGGTCTCGGCATGCTCACCACCGTTGGAATGTGTTTCCGACTGCCGACCCTGCGCACCACTACCCTTGGTGACTTGTCGGGTGATGTCCTCTCCCTGAAACCGCATCCGTGCTATTGGCCCGACAGCCCGATCGCCTGTCCGATCATCGACCCGCCGTCACGGAATTGAGTCATGCGGGCGCCTATGCGGCGCAGCACGACAGCTGTTCGATGTCCTTGGAGAACGTTTGCGCCGCGAGGAGCAGCGAAGTCATGCAACGCCTGCATCCGATGCGCACGAGTCGCTACGGGCTGTCCGCGCGATTCCTGCCATGGATTGCCTGGCTCGAGCCGTGGGCGCGGGAACTGCGCCAGCAGCGCCGGGCACTCCCGCCCGAGCATCCCTGGCTGAGCGCCGAGCGCGCGGCAATGAGGCAGGTCAGCGAGGCGATCCGGACGTGGCGCGTGGCCCGGGACACGCTTCAGGAGCGCAGCTTCGCGGCGTTTTTCGGCCCGACCGTAACGGCGGGGGCTACCGAGGCCAGGGCCACGGCTCCTGCGAGGCGGGCCCGCCGTCATGGCAACAACGGTCAAGCGGCATAGCTTGCCCCTGGATACCGTGAAAGCCCGGCGCTCGTGGATCGGCTTCAACACGGTGCCTGCCGGGGAGAGAAGGGCGGCGCGCGCGCTGGGGCGCACGACGGCCCCGTGGATGGCCGGCATCGCGTTGCCGGCCATGGCCTCGTTCTACCTGGAAGACCTTCAGCGCAGCGCCGCCCTCGCGCTCTGGGGGCCGCGCATCGATGGCTTCATCCTCGCCGCCTTCGCGCTGGAGATGGCGTGCATGCTGGCCCAGTGCCGCAAGCACACGCGCTACCTGCGGGCCAACTGGCTCAAGCTCGTCATCGTCGCATCGTCGGGCCCAGTGCAGTGGGGCGCGAGGCTTCATGCCTTGCCGGTCGCGCATCTGCTGCACCTGATCTACATCGCCCTGGTGTTTGCCTGGCTGCTCGGGCATGTGCGCGCCGCATTCTCGCGAAGCGTGATCCCCTTTGCCACGTCGCTGGGTGTGGGTGCCGTGCTGCTGGCGGCGGTGGGCTTTTACCGCATCGAACCCACCGTGCACAGCTATGGACAAGGCGTATGGCTAGCCTTCACGACGGCGGCCACCGTCGGCTATGGCGACATCGTACCGACCAGTGC